>DAOVNV010000127.1 GCA_030630015.1 Desulfuromonadales bacterium
ACTTCTCTGCATACATCCGGCCGTTACACTTGGGACATTTCATGACACATCCTCCTCTGAGACTATCGTGAATTGCAGCCCACCTCTAAAATAGGTGAGCAGATGACATTACACGAGATGTGCCAGCATGTTCATAATCCGGATATTTTTATTTCAAGGACAAATTCTCCCAGAAAAGGTTTAATTATTTCAACGACTTATTGCCTGAAAAAATATTCTTTCCAGGATGCAATGCGCTTGGGACCGATACCTGAAACCCTTTGCACGGCACCAAGACTGCCAAAATCGCCATTTTTTTGACGATCAAACTCAATCCGAGCTGCCAGTTTCGCACCGATCCCAGGTAATGCGGGCCAATCCTCCAGGGTCATCCGGTCAGGCTCAAGAGGAACTGCAAGGGTCATCCGCGACCATGCGGTTGTCCAGGAACGGTTGAAACCGGCAATTTTACCGTCTTCAACGCCAATATCCAGACGCTCGCCATTCTCAAGAGGCCTTGTCCAATCCGGGTTTGCGAGAACTTCCGGACTGATATGGTACTCCTCCGTCAATTTAATGATGCCATCAGGGCCCAATTCGTCAGCATATTGACGAAACCCTGTATTTTTAAATCCATGCCCCAACTCGACCCAGCCTCCCCCAACCTGCTCCATCAAAAAGGCCGGGGGATCTTCCATGGGAAGAGCCGCCCGGCCAAAACAGAAAGCCATACAGATGAACACCGCCAGCATCACGCCATCCGGAAGCAGTCGCCTGCTTCCAACGCTAACCATGATCTTTGAGAAGCTTGTATTGCAGAGAGTCCACCAAGGCTTGATATGATGCATCGATAATGTTCTCATTCACTCCGACAGTGCCCCAGCGACTAGTCTTGTCCCCCGATTCAATCAACACCCGGGTGACGGATGCGGTTCCTTTTCCAGCTGGCAGAACACGCACCTTATAATCGAACAGCTTGATTTCTTTCAGTTCAGGATAGAACTGCTCGAGTGCCTTGCGCAATGCATTGTCCAGTGCATTGACCGGGCCATTCCCCTCGGCTGCCGTATGCTCGATCCTGCCGCCGACCTTGACCTGGACCGTCGCCTCGGAGGTGGGCATATCCTCTTCGTGCCGCTTGGTGTCAATGACTCGAAAACCGATCACCGAGAAGTAGTTGCGCAGAGTGCCAAGGGCACGGCGCATCAGCAATTCAAAAGAGGCTTCGGCCCCCTCGAACTGAAAGCCCTGATTTTCAAGGTTCTTGATATTCTCGAGGATTTCCAGGGCGACCGGATCCTTGCTATCAAGGTTGATATTGAACTGCTCAGCCTTGGAGAGGATATTGGCCCGCCCGGACAGGTCTGAAACCAGCACACGCGTTGTATTGCCGACAGTTTCGGGGCGAATGTGTTCGTAGGTTTCGGGATGGCGCTGGATCGCGGAAACGTGCACTCCGCCCTTGTGAGCAAAAGCGGAATTCCCCACATACGCCTGGTGCTTGTTCGGGATCAGATTGGCAAGCTCGTAGATATAGCGGGAGACGATCCGCAGGCTCTGCATCTGTTCGTCCGAAACACATTTTTTCTTCAGCTTAAGCTTGAGTGCAGGAATGATCGAACACAGGTTGGCGTTGCCGCAGCGCTCGCCAAAACCGTTGATCGTCCCCTGAACATGGACCACACCATTCGCGACGGCAACCAGTGAATTGGCCACGGCACATTCGCTGTCATTGTGGGTATGAATCCCGAGTGGTGTCTTGATCAGGGATTTGACCTTTTTGACGATCTTGCCGATATCCGTCGGCATGGTGCCGCCGTTGGTATCGCACAGGACAATGCAATCGGCACCGGCCTGCTCGGCCGCTTGCAGCGTCTTGATCGCGTAATCCGGGTTGGTCTTGTAACCGTCGAAGAAATGTTCCGCATCATAGATGACTTCGGGCACGTTCTTTTTCAGGTACTCCAGCGAGTCGAAGACCAGTTCGAGATTTTCTTCGAGGCTGATCCGCAACGCTTCCTTAACGTGAAAATCCCAGGTCTTGCCAAAGATGGTCACAACGTCGGGCTCGGCCTGGATCAGGGTCTGGATGTTATTGTCCTTTTCAGGGGTTGTTTTGGCACGCCGCGTAGAGCCGAAGGCTGCGATTTTCGAATGGTTCAGGGATACTTTTTTAACATCCTTGAAAAACGCAATGTCCTTCGGGTTCGAACCCGGCCAGCCCCCCTCAATGTAGTCGATGCCAAGTTCGTCGAGTTTCTGTGCAATGCGGATCTTGTCAGCAACGAGAAACGAGACATCTTCTGCCTGCGTTCCATCGCGCAAAGTTGTATCGTACAACCAGACTTTACTCATACTCATCTCCGGACAGCTATTAAACCATACCCAGTTTCAAACCCGACGTCCCCTGAAGCCTTGAGGACTAAATGTCCTCTTCCTTCACCTCAATCTGACCCAGTTCGAAAGCGTCGTGCAGGACACGGACGGCCAGTTCAGTGTACTTGTCGTCAATGATGCAGGACACCTTGATCTCACTGGTGGAGATCATCTGGATATTGACCCCTTCACCGGCCAGGGTCGAGAACATCTTACTGGCAATACCGGAGTGGGAACGCATGCCAACGCCAATGATCGACACCTTGGCGATGGCCTCATTGCTGATCACCTTCTCAGCCCCGATCTTGTTGGCGGATTCCCCGACAATCTTGAGTGCCTTTTTGAAATCGGTACGCGGCACAGTAAAGGTCATGTCGGTCAGACCGTCGTGAGAAACGTTCTGGATGATCATATCGACGGTAATATTCGCTTCCGAAAGGGGCGAAAACAGTTCGGCGGCAATTCCCGGGGTGTCCGGGACCTTGAGAACAGAAATCTTCGCTTCGTTTTTATTGTAGGCAATCCCTGAGACCAGGACCGTTTCCATATCGGCATCCTCCTTCATCACCAGGGTACCCTGGTTATCGTTAAAACTTGATCGAACATGTATGACCACATCGTACTTCTTGGCAAACTCAACAGACCTGATCTGCAAAACCTTGGCCCCGAGAGACGCCATTTCAAGCATTTCATCGTAGGAGATTTTCTCGACCTTGGTTGCATCGGAAACCATACGCGGATCAGTCGTGTAGATGCCATCAACGTCCGTATAAATCTCGCACACATCCGCTTTTAATGCTGCGGCAACCGCAACGGCCGACGTATCCGACCCACCGCGACCCAGCGTGGCGATATTACCGTCCTGATCGATACCCTGAAAACCGGCGACAACCACGATCGATCCGCTGCGCAGGTCCTCGCGAATGTTGCCGTCACGTATCTCCTTGATACGTGCCGTTGAATGAGCCGAATCCGTATAGATGGGAATCTGCCAGCCCAGGTAACTCTTGGCCTTGTAGCCCATGGACTGAAGACACATGGACAGCAGGGAGATGGAGACCTGTTCACCGCTGGCCACAAGTACATCATATTCCCGTTCATTCGGGAATTCGCACATCTCGTTGGCAAGGCCAACCAGTTTGTCGGTTTCCCCGGCCATCGCGGAAACGACGACAATAACATCGTTCCCTTCATCGTAGGTACGCGCAACCCGCCGGGCAACATTGCGAATTTTCTCGACAGTTCCGACCGAAGTTCCGCCATATTTCTGAACAACTAACGCCATCTACGGAGAGCCCTTCCCGGCTGCACACCACGCTTGACGGCTGGCCAGCCATGTTTGTTGGTAACTATTCAGCATCTCAGCGAGATGCATGTGGTCTACAGCTATTGCCTGCGTCCAATGTTGTCACTTAACTTCCCGCAAGCAACAGCTATAGCCCACATGCGGTGCGGTTAGTCAGATAGCTGAATAGTTACGTTTATTGTATCCCTTAGGCAGCAAATCCGGCAGCCCCCTGAAGTGATAATTGCTCTTGATAGCAGGAATTCAACCCGTCGTCAAAGGTTTTTACGCCCCTCCGGCCCATCCCAGGCCCGCCGCACTCCGGCCAGCACCTGCTCTCCCGGATCATCCAGCGTCTGGAAACGGATGTTGCGCTGATCAAGGGCAAGATAGTCTATCTCGACAACCAGGGATGCCGGCAACGGTCCGCTGAAACGATCGGCCCACTCGACCAGGGTCAGGCCTTCCCCTTCCGCACATTCGTAGTAGCCGAGATCTTCCAGGTCATCAACCTGAGTCAGGCGATACAGGTCGAAATGATAGAGATTCAGTCTGCCCCGATGAACATTCATCAGAGTATATGACGGGCTGGTCACCGGCGTTTGTTCGGAGACTCCCAGTCCATAAGCAACCCCTTGGGCGAAACAGGTTTTGCCTGCACCCAGAGGGCCATTCAGCAGCACAACCATGCCGGCTGCCGCCCGCTCACCCAGAAGTCGTCCCAGCAATCTGGTCCCGGCCTCAGATCGGGTGACAGCTGACCAGCTCTGCATCAATCAGTTGCCCATGCTGCGGATCAGGTCCAGCCGTGCAACCACGCCGACAAGAGCACCGTCGTCAACCACCGGGACCAGATGGACCTTGTTGTCCACCATGAGGCTGGCGATTTCACTCACAGGTGTCTCCGGGCTGCAGGTCACCGGCTCCCGGGAGCAGATTTCGCCCACCTTGCGGGCCGTCACTTTTTTAACCTCATCCTGGAAGTTCTTCTCGCTCTCCAGGTAGATCACCCAGTCAAACAGGGAAATCACAGTGGGGATATGCAGCGGCTTGTCCTGC
The DNA here is from genome assembly GCA_030630015.1 of Desulfuromonadales bacterium. Lineage (GTDB taxonomy): Bacteria > Desulfobacterota > Desulfuromonadia > Desulfuromonadales > BM103 > JAQYVZ01. The sequence continues at coordinate 4,700 of DAOVNV010000127.1, forward strand.
TCAACCAGATCCGTCTGGCTGATCATTCCCACCAGTTTGCCACCTTCTTCAACAACCGGCATGGCCGTCACTTTCCGTTCAACGAATATGGCCGCCAGTTCTTTCAAATCGGTGTCCTGTCCCACAGAAAACACTTCCGTGGACATAATATCTCTAGCTGTCAGCATGGTCTACTCCATGGTCAGGGCCCGCCGGGCGGCGGGCAAATCGGAAATAATGTCACGTGCCAGCAGCCCGGCATCGCCATACGTTTCGGCCAGACGATCGCCCGAGTATCCATGCAGATACACGGCAAGGACGGTTGCCTTCTCGGCCGACAGGCCCTGAGTGAGAAAGCTTCCCACCAGTCCGGTCAGCACATCGCCCATCCCTCCACTGGCCATCCCGGCATGACCGCTGCCATTAATCCGCAACCGACCGTCAGGCAAGGCGATCACGGTTCGGGCGCCCTTCAGCACGACCAACACTCCGTGACGCACCGCAAAATCACGAGCGACAGTCGCCCTGTCGGCCTGAACATCCTGGACAGACATATTCGCCAGACGGGCCATCTCACCAGGATGAGGGGTCAGCACGGTCGCAATTTCTCTGCGCTGTGCCAACACGTCAAGGTGTCCTGACAGAGCCGTTAGCGCGTCGGCATCAACCACGGCAGGGAGAGGAGATTCTCCGAGCAGCTTACGCATCAGGGAAACCGCTTCGTCACCAAGTCCCAACCCCGGCCCGATTGCCAGCGCCTGCTTCCCTTCAAGCAGTTGCCGAAGATCCGGCAGGGCCTGGACGCTGACTTCGCCGTTGCTGTCTGCCAGAGGGACCGTCATCACCTCGAGGAGCTTCCCCGCAACGACCGGCTGTACTTGGCCGGGACAGGCGAGAGTCACCAGTCCGCACCCCCCTCGCAATGCCGCTTCGGCAGTCATGACTGCAGCACCGGTCTTGCCGACCGAACCGGCAACAACCACAAGATGGCCGAAGGTTCCCTTGTGGCCGTCCGCCGGACGCAAGGGCAGCAATTCGCGTACAACGGCTTCATCAACCAGCAGGCAATCGTCGCCGACCTGGCCATGCACCTGCCTGGGAATGCCAATATCGACCGTCACCAGGTCACCGACATGCCCGGCACCCGGATAACTAACCTGTCCAATCTTGGGGAAAGCGAAGGTAGCAGTTAAATCAGCAGACACGCATTTGCCGAGGACCTTCCCGGTTGAAGCATCGACTCCCGATGGAATATCCACCGCGGCCACGGGGGCTGGACTCTCATTAATCCAGTCGATTGCCCGAGCATAATGCCCCCCTATCGGCTTGGTCAAACCTGTACCGAACAGGGCATCCACCACAAGCCTGGGCTGCGGGATCGCTGCCAGACCCTGCTCCAGCCTTGCTTCATCCGGAGCAAAAACAACCGGACCGCCACAGGCCTCAAGGATTTTCAAGTTGACTTCCGCATCCCCGCTTATCGCGGAGCGCTCGGCAAGCACCAGGGTATCAACCTGCCAGCCGTGTTCCATGAGATGGCGGGCAATCACGTAGCCATCACCGCCGTTGTTGCCTTTGCCGGCCAACACCAGGGCCGGTCCAGGCTTGAGGTCGGCGAATTTATCGAGGATGTGCCAGGTCATGCCTCGTCCGGCATTCTCCATCAGGACAACCCCGGGGATGCCGATCTCCTCGATCGTCTGGCGATCGAGATCCTGTATCTGTGATGCGGTCAGTACTTTCATACCTTCTCCAGTACAACTGTGGCAACAGCATAGTCGCCATCATGGCTGTAAGACAGGTGGACCGTCGCAACATAAAGGTCGGCAGCGATTTCGGCAGCACGGCCGGACAGGTGCAGTTCAGGGCGCCCCAGTGCATCCGGAACCACTTCCATGTCAAGCCAGCGAATCCCGTCCCGCAGACCAAGCCCGAAAGCCTTGAGACAAGCTTCCTTGGCCGCGAATCTCGCTGCCAGGTGCTGTGCCGGGTCACGCTTCTGCATCGCGTAGGAGCGCTCTCCGGAGGTAAACAAGCGCTCAAACAGCGAACTTTTTTCTTCCTCCAGGTAGCGTCGGAACCTGGCGGTTCGCACCAGGTCAGTACCGAGACCAGCTATCGCCATCAGCCTTCTCCGCGCACCAGTGCCGCCATCTCCCGGACCGCACGATCCATTCCAACCAGGACAGCGCGAGAGATGATGCTGTGCCCGATATTGAACTCCTCGATGCCACCGAGCTTCACCACCGGCAGGATATTCTGGTAATTCAGACCATGACCGGCATTCACCCCGAGACCGAGTTTCCTGCCCGCCGCAACCGCCTGTTCGATCTTGACCAGTTCAGCAGTCTGCTCCCCGCCGCGCGCTTCGCAGTATGCCCCGGTATGGATCTCGACATAGTCTGCCTTGACCCGGGCACTAGCCTTGAGCTGCTCCAGATCGGGGTCCACAAACAAGCTGACGATAATACCGGCCTGCTGCAGCAGTTCAATCTGCGGTGCCAGGCTCTGCCGAAGACGAACGATATCAAGCCCACCCTCGGTGGTCAGTTCCTGGCGGCGCTCCGGGACCAGCGTCACGCTGTAGG
>DAOVNV010000254.1 GCA_030630015.1 Desulfuromonadales bacterium
AGCCGTCTTATTGAACGCTATATTTCGGACGCCTTTTAATCATTAAAACTATGGCCACCTGGTTTGATCACCGGGTGGCCTTTTCTTGTAGGTCAGACTTTGGAGGAATACGGCCCCCCCCTAGATCAACGCCTCAAACGATATGGAACAACTTTTAAAATCTTAAAGTCGGCTGGTTTCGTCCCGCAAGCCGCCGGTTCTCGAGCTTTCTTCTATTTCCCTCAAACGGTTGCTGGCCAGGTGCGCCTGCCGGGTTGGTTCTGGCAGGCGATAACCACCACCACACTGCAGAACAATTTCAACCGCCCGGTCAACACTGATCTGGTGTCCAGGCGAGACAAACAGGGGCCTGACACGGTCTCGTGTCCGGACTACGGCGCCAACCTTCTGTCCGTCCAGAAACAAAGGGGTCTTATCTCCCCTTGTAGGGCCGGGCTCGTCAGCCTCCCCGCACAATCGACTCTTGGCACAACCAATGGTCGGCAGATCGAGCCAAATGCCAAGATGACTTGCCAATCCCAGACGCCTGGGATGCGCAATGCCCTGGCCATCGGCAAGCACAACATCAGGAATCGTTTGTAATTTTCGAAACGCCTGTAGAAGCACGGGCAACTCACGAAAGGAAAGCAGACCGGGGATATACGGAAAGCTGCCGTCTGTCGAAGCCACGGCCGTTTCGATAATGTTTCTCGTTCCCAAATCAATCAGGACCACCGCGCCATAAAAGTGGTCTGCACGTCGTTGATAGGAGACATCGACTCCAGCGACAAGGCGGACTTCATCAGGAAGTGTGTCTTGCAAGACAACCCGGTCCGCAAGGCTCTTCTGTAGGGCGATGGCCTCTTTTGGGGTGAGTTCCCAGGAATGAAGATCAGGAAATTGCATGGGTTTTTTCGCGCCACGCGCTTGCCACGCCATAGCCCTAGGCGACGGCGGGCTACCTTTTTAACTGACCAGGTTTTGGGGTGACCCTGACAAAAAGGCCCGCACGTTAGCCACCACGGTGTCCATCAGCCTCTGTCTTGCAGCACGGGTCGCCCAGGCCAGATGGGGAGTAATCAAGCAATTCTTTGCAGCAAGCAGGGGATTGTCCGCTGCAGGCGGTTCCTTGGAGAGCACGTCCAGCCCTGCACCGGCAAGAGCCTCGGCATCGAGCGCTTTCGCCAGTGCAATCTCATCGATGAGCGGGCCACGGCCAGTATTGATCAGGAAAGCCGAGGGTTTCATCATGGCCAAACGCCTGGCATTGACCAGATGATCCGTATCCTCCGTCAACGGACAGTGCAGGCTGAGAATGTCAGCCTGACTGAACACTTCGTCCAGCGAGACGAACTCAACTTGCGGCCAGCCTTGCGGATCAGGTGTCCGGGTATGCACCAGCACCCGCATATCGAATGCCCTGGCAATCCTGGCGACGGACTGACCGATTCCGCCGAACCCGATCAAGCCGACTGTCTGACCGGCCAGTTCAATCTGTGGACTGTCCCAGAATGCAAAATCGGGCGAATTCACCCAATGACCAGCATGAACCAGTCGGGAATGTCTGCCGACTCCGCGGGTCAGTTCCAGCATCAGGGCAAAGACATGCTGGGCAACCGAAGGGGTGCTGTAGGCCGGTACATTGGTCACGATGATGTCTCTTTTTCGAGCCGCGTCCAGATCGATCACGTTGACCCCGGTCGCCAACACGCCGATGTAGCGCAATCCAGGCAAGGCCGCCATCTCTGCTTCACTAAGCACAACCTTGTTGGTCAGTACAATTTCAGAACCTTGCGCTCTCTGCACCACCTGCTCCGGTAAAGTCCGATCAAAAATCGAGCAGTCCGCAAGCGACTGCAGCCCGGACCAATCAAGATCGCCAGGATTAAGCGTATAGCCGTCGAGAACAGTACTTTTCATGCAGGATCCTCGAAAACCAACCCTTTGCCGTCGTTCATTCGGTTCAGATATTTTTTCAAGCGAACCGTATGCTGGCGATCCTCTTCGGCCAGGAACTTGAACAGGGTCTGCAGATCGGGTTGGCCGCCTGTATCCGAATAGTTCAAGTGGGCTTTCATAAATTCATCTTCGAGTTCAACCGACGCGTAGACAGCATCGCTGATCGAAAGCCGGCCTTCGACCACGTCATCATAAATTTCAGCAGCGCGGTCCAGAAGAGCTTGGGCCTGCTCAGCGGTTAAACCAACATCGGTCATCCCGGCTACATCCAGCCTGTCGGCGACAAGCTGAATGCGTTCGGCGTGGCGAGCTTCATCCTCGGCCATTTCCTGCCAGATTTCGCGCAACTCGTTATTAGCCTCTGGATGTCGGACCAATTCCCTGTAAATGGCACCAACCCGCCTTTCAATATCTACGCAAATTTCAAGCACACTGTTCATGATGGCCTCCTTAATTCTGGAATTTGCCAATTTTAACATATCCCCAGGACTGTGCACGAATCAAACAGTGGCGAGTGGCCCACCGTCGCCTAAGGCTATGGCGTGGCAAGCGAGTGGCGAAAAGCTATTTTTTCAAATCGTCCTGTAACGAAAAAACGGGCAGCCAAATAGGCCGCCCGTTTTTTCAATTATTTGGTTTTGGTTGTTCGCGCCTCGCACCTCGCGCTTCGCGTCTTATTCTTCCAACGCCGCCTGGGCAGCTGCCAACCGCGCAATCGGCACCCGGAAGGGTGAGCAAGAGACGTAATCCAAGCCGATCTTGTGGCAGAATTTAACACTGGAAGCCTCGCCGCCATGCTCGCCACAGATGCCGAGCTTGATGTCGGGTCGCGTCTTGCGTCCTAGCTCGCAGGCCATGGCCAACAGTTTCCCTACGCCTGCTTGATCCA
>DAOVNV010000039.1 GCA_030630015.1 Desulfuromonadales bacterium
GCCGAGTTCGCTGAGATGATGATTAAACTGCGCGAGTTTGCAAAGGTGGTTGGGAAGACTATCTGAAACCCGGTACGCGGGACGCGGAACGAGGAACGCGGCAATCATAAAAACTGGAGAATCTATGTTTTTGATACCACTCAACCAGATCGAAAGTGTCGAACTGGTGATCCACGCCCTGCGGGTGGCGGGCGGGGCGGCGGACTGCACCGCCTGCCCGGTCTACAAGGTCTGCACCAAACAGTGTCTGGCTGTGGCCGATGGCATCGAGCAGATGGTGCAGTCGAACAATTTGCCGCGTTTTGACGGCAGCCACCCGAAACCTCCCGAAGACCTGCCTCCGGAACCTTCCAACCCGTCGCCTGGCGGACATTTGCGACGGATTAAATAGAATCTGGTAAAAGCTGATTTTCAGCCCTGTTTGTGGAGATGAACAAGACTATGGATCTGAATGCACTGGCCCTGCAAGTACCGAAAATACTGCTTCCCAAAAATGATGCCGACCTGGCCCGTTGGGCTGTGATCGCCTGCGATCAGTACACCTCGGAGCCCGATTACTGGGAAGAGGTTGATCGTATGGTCGGTGATCGGCCGTCGACTCTGCGGCTGGTTTTTCCCGAAGTTTTCCTGGAAGAGGGTGAGTCTGAGACGCAAGCCCGCATCAGTAGCATCAACCAGAGCATGGATGATTACCTGGCCGACGGCACGCTGCAGCAGCTCGAGCCCGGGTTCGTGCTGGTCGACCGTAAGACCGCCCATGCCCCTTCGCGCAAGGGTTTGGTGGTCGCGCTGGACCTGGAGGAATATGATTACCGGCCGGGGGCGAGCACGCTGATCCGGGCCACGGAAGGGACCATCGTCGACCGGTTGCCACCGCGCATCCGGGTCCGGGAGCAGGCATCGATCGAACTGCCGCACATCATGGTGTTACTTGATGACCCAGAGTGTACGGTCATCGAGCCGCTGTTCGAGCAGGACCTGGCGCAGCTCTACGATTTCGAACTGATGCAGAATGGCGGGCACCTGCGCGGCTGGCATGTCGCCGATCCGGGCCAGATCGACCAGGTCGCCGAGCGGTTGGCCCAACTGGCTGAACCGGCCCGTTTCCGCGAGCGTTACCAGGTCGATGATGAAAAAGTCATGCTTTACGCCATGGGTGACGGCAATCATAGTTTCGCCACGGCCAAGGCAATCTGGGAGAATCTCAAGGCGGAGACGGACGATCCCGCAGCACTGATGGACCACCCGGCCCGTTATGCCCTGGTGGAACTGGTCAATCTGCATGACCCGGGGCTGGAGTTCGAGGCAATTCACCGGGTGATGTTCGACGTGGCCGCCGATGAGATGGCCGCCAGCGCAGAGCGGTTTTTCGCCGCGGCGGGAACCCCCTGCACTTGGGCCTGGCTGCCCGATGCTGCTGCCGTGGCCGCAGCGTGCGAAGCTGCCGGTTCTAAAATGCACGCCATCCCTCTGATTGCCGGTGATCGACGCGGTCTGCTGACCGTTGATAACCCGACCTTTACACTGGTCGTGGCGACCCTGCAGTCCTTTCTGGATGAATATATGCGGAAGCATGCCGCCGCCCGTATTGATTACATCCATGGCGATGACACTGTCACCCGGCTGGGCGGCGGGAGGAACGTTGTTGGCTTCTACCTGCCGGCTATTTCCAAGCACGACCTGTTCCGCACCATCGTCAGGGACGGGGCTCTGCCCCGCAAGACTTTCTCCATGGGGGAGGCCGATGAGAAGCGCTTCTACCTGGAGGCCCGCCGCATTACCTAGGAGCCTGTCGGACTATCCATGAGCCGGCTGCTTGTGTCCGGAGCCTATTATAGCGAAGGATGCGGATAGTCCGACAGGCTCTTAGAACATTGACAACCCCGCTGAAAAGGTGTAAAAACGGCTTCTCAGCGGGGGGTTTTGTCAGGCATCGTATTTAATCCTTCCGCCGCATCAAAGCCGCCGATCGCCGCACCAAGGAGCATGTTGGGCCCCTAGCGAGCGGTACGGCTTTTTTTATTTAACCTTTTTTATATCTCACACGCGGTCAGCTGGTGGTCTTGCTCAAGGAGAGAAGCATGTATAAAATCCGTACCTACAACAAGATCTCGGTCAAGGGCCTGGAAAAATTCTCCCTCGACAAGTACGAAATCGCCAGTGAAATCGGCCACCCCAATGCCGTCATGCTACGCAGCCACATCCTGACCCCAGAAGACATCGACACCAGCGTCAAGGCGATCGGTCGGGCCGGGGCGGGTGTGAACAATATCCCTGTCGACAACTGCACCGGGCGCGGCATCGTGGTGTTCAACGCTCCCGGCGCCAATGCCAATGCCGTCAAGGAACTGGCTGTGGCAGCCATGCTCATGTCAACCCGCGACATCCTCGGCGGGGTCGATTTTGTGAGGCGTGAGGGCCCCGGCAAGACTGCTGAAGAACTGCACAAGCTGGTCGAAGGGGGCAAGAAGACTTACGGTGGCACTGAACTGCGCGGCAAAACCCTGGGCGTGGTCGGTCTTGGCGCGATCGGTTCCCTGGTTGCGGAAACCGGGCTGATGCTCGGCATGAAGGTGCTCGGCTACGACCCGGCCCTGTCCGTTGCAGCGGCCTGGCGCCTGTCCCGCGACGTACAGTGCATGGAGAACATGCAGTCGCTGCTGTCCAAATCGGACATCGTCACCCTGCACCTACCGGTCCTCGAGGCGACCCGCAACCTGATCAATAAGGAGCTGGTTGACAGCTTCAAGGCGGGTGCGACCCTGATCAACCTTTCCCGGGAGAAGGTGGTTGACACCGACGCCATTCTACTTGGTCTCGACAATGGCAAGATCGGCAAGTACATCACCGATTTCCCCATGGCCGAAATGATGGGCCGCGACGATGTCCTGCCGATCCCTCATCTTGGCGCCAGCACCGAAGAGGCCGAGGAAAACTGCGCGATCATGGTGGCAGATCAGCTGATCGACTTCCTCGAAAATGGCAACATCCGCAATTCGGTCAATTTCCCCAATATCTCGCTGGAGCGCAACGGCGGCCACCGGATCGCATTTTCGAACCGCAACGTTCCCAAGATGCTCAACCAGGTCCTTTCCGTTCTGGCGGACAGCGACATCAACGTAATCGATATGATCAACAAGAGCCGCGACGAAGTGGCCTACAATATCATCGACATCGAAACCGAACCGACGCCCGAATTGGTTGCCGCTCTCGAGCAGATCGACGGAGTCATCAAGGTTCGCACACTTTAGGGAGGAACCCATGTCCAAGCAGGTTTACAATTTTGGCGCCGGGCCGGCCATGCTGCCCGTGCCGGTTATGGAGCAGATCCGCGATGAATTTCTTGATTTCCAGGGGCTGGGCGTCTCCATTGTCGAGGTCAGCCACCGGGCCAAGCAGTTCGAGCAGGTGCTGCTCGCTGCCCAGGAGCGTTTTCGTCAGCTGACCGGCCTGCCGGACAACTATAAGATCCTCTTTGTGCATGGCGGTGCGCGCATGCAGTTCGCAGCTCTGCCGCTGAACCTGGCCAGCCTTTCCCCGACGAAAAAATGTCTCTACGTCGAGACCGGTAATTTCGCCAAGCTGGCCAACAAGGACGCCAAGGCGTTCGGCGACATCCAGGTGATTGCCAGCGGGGCCGATACCAATTACGATCGCATCCCGACCATCGATCCCGGTATGATCGACCAGGATGCGGCCTACCTGCATATCACCACCAACAACACCATCTACGGCTCCCGCTACAATAGTTTCCCGGATGCCGGTAAGGTGCCGCTGATCGCCGACCAGACTTCCGAGATCCTCTCGCGGGTGATTGACTACAGCAAATTCGGCTGCGTCTACGCCGGCCTGCAGAAGAACCTCGGGCCTGCCGGCACCGCGCTGGTCGTGATCCGTGAGGATCTGCTCGGTCATGCGGTCGCTGAGACCCCGACCCTGCTCAACTACGAAGTTTGTGCCAAGGACAACTCCCTGACCAATACCGCCAATACTTTCGCCATCTACGTGACCGGCTTGGTGCTGGAGTGGCTGCAGCAGCAGGGTGGGGTGGCGGCTATCGAGAAGCTTAACGAGCAGAAGGCCAAGGTCCTCTATGATCTGATCGACGGCACCGATTACTTCCGCGGCGTCATCCTGCCCGAGTTCCGCGGCATCATGAACGTCAGCTTCAATCTGCCCAGCGCAGAGCTCGAAGCCAAGTTCCTCAAAGAGGCCGGCGAGGTTGGCCTGTATGCTCTCAAGGGGCACCGCAGTGTCGGTGGCATCCGTGCTTCGATTTACAACGCGATGCCTCTGGCCGGTGTCGAGGCGCTGGCAGCCTTCATGCGCGAATTCGAGCAGAACAACGGCTAATCGGTTGTATCAATGATGGTTCCTGGGGGCACTTCCATCGGGAGGTGTCCCCTTTGCTTTAAACGGCTTCAGGTTGTTGGAGAAAAATACATGGATCAGACGGGTTTGACGCCATTGCAACTGGAGGGCGAGCCGGACTGGGAAGCCTTTGACGCTCCGGCCCTGGTCGGTAGTTCGCTGCGTTTTGTGTCGGGAGATCGAACCGGACAGCGGTTTAAAGCGCGCTATTTTCGCGACCGGGAGCAGAACCTGGTAGCGCGCTTCTGGTTTGGCCCCGAAGCGGAAGGCCCGCCCGGCCATGCCCATGGCGGCAGTGCCGCGGCCGTGCTCGACGAGGTGCTTGGCCTGGCGGCCTGGGCGGCTGGTCATGCGATCGTGGTCGGCAACCTGAATGTCAGCTTCCGCAACATGCTGCCGCTGCAGACCGTGGTCCAGGTTGAGAGCCGGGTGGTGTCTGTCAGCGGCCGGAAGGTAATGGTGGAGGGAAGCATCTGCGGCCCGGATGATATCGTCTATGCCACGGCGGAATGTCTGTGCATTAAACTCAGACCGGAATCGATTCCTACCGAAAGTTGAGATCGAACCAGACACGTTCCGCCATAGAGAAACGCGTTAAAAACAAGATCAAAAGGATCGAACAACCATGAAAGTCATAGTCACCGACGAAATTTCCGTAAAGGGTCTGGAACTGCTGCAGAAGGATCCGCGCATTCAGATGGATGTCCGCCTCGGTCTCAGCAAGGATGAACTGTACAAGGCCATTGGCGAATATGATGCCATCATCACCCGCTCCGGGACCCAGGTCGATGCAGACCTGCTGGCTCACGCGACCAACTTGAAAATGATTGCCAGGGCCGGGGTCGGCATCGACAACGTCGATGTAGCGGTAGCCAGCGAACGCGGCATCATCGTTGTGAACGCCCCGTTTGGCAACACCAATTCGGCGGCGGAACACACCATGGCCATTTTGCTTGCCATGTGCCGCAACGTTCCAGAAGCCAACGCCAGCCTCAAGGCCGGCAAGTGGCAGCGCGCGCCCTTTACCGGGCACGAGCTCAAGCACAAAACCCTGGGGGTGATCGGGCTAGGCAAAGTCGGCGGTCGGGTGGCACTGCGCGCCCGTTCCTTCGAAATGGATGTGGTCGTCTACGATCCCTACATCAGCGAGAAGCGTGCTGCTGATTTTGGAACCCGGCTGGTCAGCCTCGAGGAACTGGTCAGTATCTCGGACGTAATTACCGTGCATACGCCACTGAATGACGAAACCCGGGATCTCTTGACCGAAGAGCACTTCGCGCAGATGAAGAGCGGAGTTCTGGTCGTCAATTGTGCGCGCGGTGGCATCATTAATGAAGAGGCGATGCTGAACGCATTGAACAGCGGCCGGGTTGCCAATTCTGCTTTCGATGTCTGGAGCGAGGAGCCTCCCGAAGGTGAAATCATCAAGCAATTGATTTCACATCCACACATGATTGTGACTCCCCATCTTGGTGCCAACACCTTCGAGGCCCAGACCAATGTTGCGGTGGATGTCAGCAAAGAGATTCTCAATATGCTGGAAGGCCGGCCGGTGGGGAACGCGGTCAACATTCCGCGTTTCGACCCGGATCTCATGGCGCAGATGCGGCCCTTCATGGACCTGGCGGTAGTGCTTGGCGACTTCATCTCGCAGCTGGCTCCGGAAAATCCTGGCAAGGTTTCCTTTCAGTACAATGGCAAACTCGCCGCACACGACTGCATGCCGATTACGGTGGCCGGTCTGGCTGCTCTGCTCAACCGCTGCACCGACCAGGAAGTCAACATGGTGAATGCCAACCTCGTGGCAGAGAGGCACGGTTTGATCGTCGAGCAGGGGCGGTCGACGGAATCGGAATTTTTCTCCAACCTGATCACCTTGACCCTGACCACACCCAGCGGTCAGAGAACGATTGCCGGCACCCTGTTCGAGGGGATGCCGAAGGTGGTTCAGATGCGAGATTTCGCCACCGACTTCACGCCGGAGGAGCATATGCTGGTCATGACCTACCCGGACCAGCCCGGTCTGATCGGCAAAATCGGCACCATCCTCGGCGAGGCCGGTATCAATATCGGTTCGATGAATCTCGGCCGGCGCGCCAAGGGTGGGGAGGCGATGCTGGTTCTGTCGATCGATACTCCCGTCTCCGAAGGGACGCTTGAAAAGTTGGTTGCTGCTGTGGAGGCTCGCTTTGTCAAGGCGGTGCATCTCGATTAATAGTGTTTTTCGGAAGGATAGGTTGTTCTCAGAGATTGCTTTAAACTGGCAGGTTTCGTCGGCTTTACTTTTTTATAAAATCTCTAACACCGGCGGGTCCCGCCTTCGCCAAAGGCTATGGCGTGGCAAGCCCGCCGATTTTGCATTAATATAATCAACAAATTACATTTTGAGACCGTTCTTTTCACCCTATTAATAGCGCCATTGTCTTCCAGCAGTATTTCTGTCAAAATTTAATAAACACCCGCTTTTTTTCTGCTAACTCCATAATTAATGGAGCTGAACGATGTGCCTGTTGCTGATCGCTCATCAAGTCAATGATGAGTTCCCTTTGATCGTTCTGGAAAATCGTGATGAATATTACGATAGACCAACAGCCCCTCTCGATTACTGGCCGGAAGTACCAGACCTGCTGGCCGGCAAGGACCTCAAGTCGGGGGGAACCTGGATGGGGGTCGGCAAAAATGGTCGATGGGCGGCCGTGACCAATTTCCGGGAACCGAGAAGGAGCGAGCATGCTTCGAAATCGCGGGGTTGGCTGGTAAGCGGCTATCTGGCCAATTCGCAGCCGGCTGAAGCCTATCTAGGCAAGGTTGTCACGGAAGGGGCTTGTTACGCCGGCTTCAACTTGTTGATCGGGGATCGCGAAAGGCTCTGGTTTTTCAGTAATCGCGAACCGGAACCCTATCTTTTGCCGCCCGGTATCTACAGCCTGAGCAACGGCCGCCTGGGCGCCCCCTGGCCCAAGGTGCAAACGGGCAAGGAGAGGTTTACAAGACTTGTGAACGGTGGTGACTGGTCGGTTTCGGAGGCTTTCGAGCTGATGGCCGATACAACGCGTGCGCCGGATGCACAACTCCCCGATACCGGTGTGCCGCTCGATTGGGAGCGGGCTCTGTCTGCCATTTTTATTGTGACGCCGACTTATGGTACGCGGGTAACGACCCTGCTGACGGTTGAAGGCAATGGGGACGCGACTTTGATTGAACGCCACTTCACCTCCCCTCCCGGGGAGTGGATTGACACCCGCCAGGTTTGCCCCGGTTTTGCTTGACACCTTCTGTCGTCTGTCGGACTATTAATGAGCCGATGACTCCTGAAATCCGAAATTATACCTGAATCAGTGAGCGCCCGACGGGCAATAGCACCAGTCATTGAATTGCCTAAGCGTCCCAAAAATCGCCGATGAACCTACGGGTGCAGCTCAGATTTTCGAAACACTTATTCAATTCAAGCACTGGCACCCTTGACCCGCCTTGCACCCACCGATTCAGGTAATAATAAATCCTTAGACATGTGCTGAACAGGATGGCCTTTTCGTGAAACTGTGTGAGTTGGGCGAATTTGAACTGATCAAGAGAATCAAGGCCCGGGTCGGTCATGGCTCAGGTATCTTACGTGGTATCGGCGATGATGCGGCGCAGTTGGAGATCGAACCTGGTTTTCAACTCCTGACATCGACCGACCTGCTGATTGAAAAGAGTCATTTTGATTTTGCCTGGACTCTGCCTGAAGATCTTGGCTACAAAGCCGTTGCCGTTAATCTCAGCGATATTGCCGCCATGGGCGGCACCCCCCGTTATCTCTACCTTGGGCTGGCCTGTCCCGGTTCCGCTGAAGTCGAACGTATTGAAGCTTTTATGGACGGAGCGCTCGAACTGGCCGAGAACCACGGAGTGATTCTGGTTGGTGGCGATACCTGCAGCAGTCCAGGTCCCTGGGTGATTTCGGTCACCGTTGAAGGTGTCGTTCCTGCAGGTCGGGCAATAGGGCGCGACGGCGCTCAGCCCGGTGATGTCATCCTGGTTTCCGGCACTCTTGGGGATAGTGCGCTGGGGCTTTCTTTGTTGCGGCAGGGTGGGGTGGTTGAAGAGGCCCTTGCCATGCGGCATCATCGCCCTCAGGCCCGCGTCGAACTCGGCCAGGCTCTGGCGGAGACCGGTTGCGTGACTGCCATGATCGATATTTCGGATGGCACCGTGTCCGATTTGGGGCATATCCTGCAGGCTTCGGGAGCGGCAGGCATACTGGATGTCCCGAAGCTGCCCCTTTCCGATGCTTTCGCAACAGCGCTGCGCAACAGGCCGGACCTGGTTGAGCTGGCATTGGCTGGCGGAGAGGACTACGAACTGCTGTTTACCACAGCCGAAGAAGACCTTGCGGTTATTTTGGCTGTCGGCAAACAACTGGGGATCCCGTTGACGCCAATTGGCAAGATTCGGTCCGGAGAGCCTGTGCTGTACCTGCGTGATGCCAGTGGCCATGAAAAATCGTGTCTCGCCCATGGTTTTGATCATTTTTCTCCAACGAGCGGGTCGGGTGCATCATGAGGGATTGCGTCCCCGGTCAATCCCCGGTTTGGACCGGTGACGATCTGAGCGAGCAGGAGTTTGCGGAAATTATGATCCTGCTTCGTGACCGGCGTCAGTTCCGGCTGGACAACTACAAGGATCGCTGTATCCGGCGCAGGATTGCCAAACGGCTGAGGGCCGTCGGCGCAGAGGATGTTTCCGGATATCTCGGGCGACTCCGGACAGATGACGATGAACTGGACGCTCTCTTGTCCACCCTGTCGATCCATGTCTCCAGGTTCTTCCGGAATCCAGACACTTTCCAGGTCCTTGAACGGGAGATCCTGCCCGACCTTTGCCAGCGCGCCCGAGCTGAGGGTCGGAAGCAGTTGCGCTTGTGGAGTGTTGGCTGTGCTGCTGGCGAAGAACCTTATTCCCTGGCCCTGCTGGTTGATGAAATGGGTCTGGAAGGCCTGCAGGTGGATATCCTCGGCACGGATGTCAGTGAACCGGTGCTGGCTACTGCCCGCCAAGGCATTTACGACAGAAATCGTTTGTCGGAGGTACCGGCATCAGTCTTGCAGAAATATTTTCAGGAAGATGCCGGCAGCTATCGTTTAACGAGCCGGATTCGCGACAAGGTTCACTTCGAACGGCATAATATTATGACGGCGGAATCATTTCCACCGGCTGACCTGATATTATGCAGAAACGTGTTGATTTATTTTTCCAGGGCGGAGCAGGAGCGGATTCTGGCGTGTTTTCACGAGGTTCTCTCCGAATATGGAGTCCTGGTGCTTGGGCGGTCCGAGGTGCTGGTTGGAAAGATGCGCTCCCTGTATCAATCCGAGTTCTCGACAGAACGTATCTATCGTCGGATGATGCCCGTCACCTGAGGTGACAAATTATCGGCCCATCTTCCGGACAAAAATTGACAATAGTCCCACTGTTCAGTGTTATTTTCTTAACTATATGTTTTGCATGTTTAAAGAGTCAGGCTGCCTCTCGGGAGCAAAATGATGCGAGTGGAAATCAGTTACAAGTTCATCGTGGGTTTTCTGATTGTGATTGCCTCGGTTGTCGTGGTCAGTCTGACAGTGCCTTACCTGCCGGTTCTGCCATGGCTGCGACAGCCCTTGACCATTGCTTTTGGCTTGTTGGTCGGCCTGGTGGTAGGAGCGGCCTTTTCCCGAGCCTTTACCAGGAATATCCGCAGGCTTACTGAGGCCGGAGACCGGCTCAGTCAGGGTGATCTGTCGGAAGAGGTTCAGATTCAGAATATTCTGCCCGACGAAACAGATGATATCGCCGCAGCAATGAACCGGGTGCAGGCGAGCCTGCGCGAACTGGTGGGTGATATCAGGGGCGTTGCATTACGGGCGGCCAAGGCGTCGTTGTCTCTGTCCGTGACGGCTCAGCAGATGACCGCATCCTCCCATGAAGTTGCCAACACGGCTGATCTGATCAGCAAGGGTGCCGAAACCCAGGCCGAAATGGTCGAGGAATCGAATCGACTGTTCAAAGAGATGGCGGTCGCCATCAACCAGGTGGCTGTCTCTGCCCAGAAAGTTGCCCAGGCTGCGGAATCAACAGTTTCAACTGCGCAGGGCGGCGGAGACCTGGCCCGGACCAGTACCGAAACAATCCGTCAGGTCCTTGCCGAAATGGAAGGCAGTGGAGAACAGATGGTCTCTTTCGTGGCTCGGGTTCAGCAGATCGGCAAGATTGTCGAAGTGATCAACGGGATCGCTCACAAAACGAATCTGCTTGCGCTGAATGCAACGATTGAAGCCGCCAGGGCTGGTGAATATGGTCGGGGTTTTACGGTTGTCGCGGAGGAAATTCGCAAGTTGGCCGATTCGACCACCGATTCGTCCGCCGAGATCACCCGCCTGGTTGAAGGGGTCCAAGAGGAGGGGGTTCGCGTCCAGGACTCCATGGCACAGGTTGTCAAGGATATGGAAGCCGGTCGGGAGGCGGTGAACCGCACTAACCAGGCCTTTGGTGAAATTACCAGAAATGCCGAAGATACGCGTGCCAAGGCGGACAGTATCTCTGAATTGGCACAGCGGCAGATTGTCGGTGCTGAGCAGATTGCCGGGGCGATCGAAGAGATCGACAAGGTTGTTTCGGATAACGCGGCGGCCACCGAGCAGGTTTCTGCCGCGACGCAGCAACAGTCCGCTTCGATGGAGGAGATGGCTTTGTCGGCAAAGGATATGTCGGCCATGTCGGATGAGTTGCTGGCTTTCGTCAAGCAGTTCAAACTGGAACAGGCCGAAAAGGTCTGAAATCATGACGTTGACGCTGGTTTTTCAGATGGCCGGCCAGGACTATGGCCTGGAGATAGATGCTGTTCAGGAAATCATTGAAAGCCCGGCAGTTTATCCGGTCCCGAAAGGGGGGCACCTGCTGAAAGGGGTTCTCAATGTCCATGGAGAGGTTCTGCCGGTTGTGGATTTGCCGGCCCTGCTGAACTTTTCCGATGCATCCCGTGATGAGCGGATCATTGTTCTGTCCCCTGAATTCCGTTCTCTGGCTCTGGTCGTCTGCAAGGTCGGACGTATCTTGCCTCTGGATCTGGAGCAATTGATGGAGTCGGTTGACGTCGGAGCAGATCGGTGTGTCAGGGGAGTGATTGAACGGGAAGATGAAGGCCCTGTTCATCTTCTGGACACGGATGCTGTTTTCAGGATTATAGAGCGTATTTTCAAGGAATATGGAGGAGATTATGGCCCTGAGGGTGATGATCGTGGATGATGCGTTGTTTATGCGCAACATGCTCAAGGATATTTTTGCCCGGGCGGGCTACGATGTTGTTGGCGAGGCGGAGGACGGCGAGGCGGCGCTCGAGCGTTATCGGGAAATCCGGCCGGACCTGGTGACGATGGATATTGTCATGCCCAAGCGCAGTGGGATCGAAGCTTTACGCGATATCATCAGCGAAGATCCGCAGGCCTGTGTGGTCATGGTCAGCGCCCTCGGTCAGGATTCTCTGGTTCTTGAGGCGGTTGAGACGGGAGCCAGGGATTTCATTGTCAAACCGTTCAAGGAAGACAAGGTTCTCGAAGTTGTTCGCCGGGTTGCAGGTTAATCCGGCCCGGCACCCGGCCTTTTCACCATGGACATGTCGCAATACAGGGCCCTCTTCCTTTCCGAGGCCCGCGAACATCTGAATACCATGAACAGTCAGACCGTTGCTTTGGAGCAGAAGCCTGCCGACAGTGCAACGATCGACGCCCTGTTCAGGGAGGCCCACTCGTTCAAGGGTATGGCGGCCACCATGGGGTTCGAGCAGACCGCCCAACTTGCTCACCATCTCGAAGATTCCCTCGATAATTTTCGCAAGGCCGGACTGGTTCCTACAACGGCGGTGGATCAACTGCTCAATGGTCTCGATCTGCTTGAAGGACTGGTCGATGATATTGCCGCCGGTCGTCCAGAGCGAGACATCTCCGGCTTTCTGGAAGCGCAGCCTGGCCGGGAGGCTGTGGCCGCTGCCAAGGCGGCCCTTGGCCGATTGCCGGGGGATGAAGACAGTTTTGACCCGGAAGACATTCCCCTGATCAGTTTTGAAGAACTGGAGGATGAAGACCTGGCTGTCAGCCCGGAGCCGGACATCTTTCAGATCAAAGTCTCCCTGGCGGAGGATGCCGCCACCCCTGCGGTCAGCGGGTTGTTGGTCTTGCGCGAGCTTGAGAGCAAGGGTGAGATTATTTCGGCTGATCCCGATAAAGAGGCATTGCTTGCCGGAGCCCCTTTCCGGCAGCTCAAAGCCTGGTTCCGGACGGCACTGGACAAGGATCATGTCAAAGAACTCTTGCTGGCCCTTCCTGACGTCGTACAGGTTGACTTTGTTTCTGACCGCCGCAAAGACAAGGCGACCAGGAGTGAAGAAGGCTCGCGGAGCGTTCGGGTCCGGACTGACCTGCTTGATCGATTCGTGAATCTGACCGGGGAGCTGTTGACCCATCGCCACGTTTTGCGTGCGGTCGCTAAGGGCCGTAACTGGGATGAAATGCAGGCCGCTCTCGATCAGACTTCCAAGCTGGTCGATGATCTGCACCATCACGTATTGCGGACACGGCTGGTTCCGCTGGAAAGCATCGCTGGTCGCCTGCCCCGGCTGGTACGCGATCTTGGGCGCAACTCGGGTAAACAGGTGACCTTCCGACTGATCGGGGGCGAAGTTGGTTTGGACCGGGTCATCCTGGATGAACTGGCCGATCCTCTGATCCACCTGGTTCGGAATGCGGTTGATCATGGCATCCGAGACCAGGGCGAAGTTCTGGTCTCCGCCCGCCGCGAGCGGGATCTGGTGCTTGTGGAGGTTCGGGACAACGGGGTCGGGATGGATCCGGCCCGGCTGCGGGAAAAAGCGATCGAAC
>DAOVNV010000183.1 GCA_030630015.1 Desulfuromonadales bacterium
AGGCCTTTTTGCGGCAACTGCTGAAAAAGGACAAGGTGCTCGGCGAGGCGGGGCCGCTCGGCGAAAAGGACGTGCTCCAGGTCGGCGCCGCCGTGCGCCTGCCCGACAGCGGCCGGGTGCGCGAGCTGCTCGGTGCCGCCCCGCCCGCCTCGGAGATGGTGCGCATCCTCTTTGAGAGCCGCGAGATCCTGGTGGTCGATAAGCCGGCCGGTCTAGCGATCCACGCCGGCGTCGGCCACGAAGAGGACAACCTGACCGCCCGACTCGAGGCTCTGCTGACCGCGCGCGGTGACCGCTTCAAAATCGCCCCGGTCCATCGCCTCGACCTCGAGACCTCCGGCCCGGTGATATTCGGCAAGGGGAAGAAAGCCTGTGGCGAACTCGGTCGGCTGTTCATGCGCAACGAGGTCGAAAAACGCTACCTCGCCCTGGTCGCCGGCAAAACTGTCGGCAGCGGCGTGTTGCACAGCGCTGTCCCCGCCAAAGGGAAGCTGAAAGAGGCCCACACTTCCTTTCGTGCGTTGGCCCGCAGCGAAGAGGCCTCCCTGCTCGAGTTGACCCTGCACAGCGGCCGCCAGCACCAGATCCGGCGCCAGTTCGCTGATCTCGGTCACCCCCTGTTTGGCGACCTGCGCTACGGGGGCCCCTGCCCCGCCGCCCTGCCGCGCACCTTTCTCCACTGCAAACAGCTCGCCTTCGTTGACCCGTACAATGGCGCCGCGGTCGTGATCGACTGCCCCCTCCCCGCCGACCTCGACGCTTTCCTCTCCGATATCGGGTTGGAACACACCGCCGGCTGAGTGCTGTCCGGAAATACTGAGGCGTATCGGTCCAGGCGGTTCAACAGGTGGAGAGCAGGAAGCTGATTGCTATGATTTTAAAATTGGTGACGTGTTTTAACTGCATATTTTGCCTTATGTCCGGCATTGCGTTTGCTGCTGAAACGGACCTGGTTGACCTTGGTTCCTGGAGTAAAGTTGAACTCGAACAAATCATTACATCAGCGAGACAGGTTGACAATCCCGGCGTTCGGATTGTGTCAATCTCCAGTCACTTCATCGATACGCCTTATGCAGCCAACACCCTGATAGGCGGTCCGCAAGAACCGGAACAACTGGTCATCAACCTGGCTGGATTCGACTGTTTCACCTTGCTCGACGTAGTTGAAGCTCTGCGCCGCTCTTCAGTCGCCGAGGATCTCCCCGAACAACTTAAAAAAGTTCGTTATCGTGATGCTACAGTTGCCTACGAAAAGCGCAGACATTTTTTCAGCGACTGGGTTGCCGATGAGATCACAGCAATCAGTGATGTCACCGCAGAAGTCGGGCTGGGTAGAGCTAAACATGTGCTCAAGCAACTCAATCGCAAGAGTGACGGTGCACCATGGCTGCCGGAGATTGCTGTCACTGCTCGTGAAATTTATTATATTCCGGCCCGGGATATTGATACGGAGGTGGTTGCAGCACTGAATTCTGGTGATTATGTCGGTATTTACAGCCACCTCGCCGGACTTGATGTCAGCCACACCGGATTGATTGTGAAAAGTGCGGGCAAGGTTATGCTTCGCCATGTCTCGTTTCGCAATGGAGTGGAGCGGGTTGTTGATGAGAATCTGCTGGACTATCTGCAGCATACACCGGGGCTAGTGGTGTATCGTGTCAAACCGCAGGAGTGAATGAACTTCAAAACACTTAAATAGGATACTTATGTGTAAGTGACCCTATATAAAGTTCTGCCCATTTTGATATAATTTGTAAATCAATGGATGGAGTCTCCCCACGAGATTTTGAGAAGCGCTCAAGTGTGGCCCCTGTGTTCTGGCTGTTTTTAGCAATCGATCGCGGCTTACCAGTCCCCGCCGCAAGCAGGAGCAAAACGAGGCCGCACAGCACGGTATTCAGGAGGTAGTCATGAAGGCAGCGACCATCATCCGTCTGGCCATCGGACTGTTCATCATTCCTTTCCTTGTTTCCTGCCTTGTCTTAGCGCCGCAGCAGGCTCAGGCCCAGGACAGCGGCTATCTGGAACCGTCCGAAAAATACAGCCGGGAGGAGCTCGCCCAGATGCTGGCGCCCATCGCCCTCTATCCAGATAAGCTCCTGTCCCAGATCCTGATGGCGTCAACCTATCCCATTGAAGTGATCGAAGCCGACCGCTGGGTCAGGATGAATCCTGAGCTGGAGGGCGAGGCCCTTGACGACGCACTCCTGGACGAGGACTGGGCTCCCAGTGTCAAGGCGATCTGCCACTTCCCGTCAATCCTGGCTCTGATGAGTGAGCGTATCACCGAGACCAGCAACCTCGGCAACGCCTTTCTCGCCCAAGAGGATGAGGTCATGGACACGATCCAGGAACTGCGGGCCAAGGCCTATGCCCAAGGCAACCTTGCCACGACATCCGAGCAGAAGATCGTGGTCGAAAAGGAGACGATCATCATCGAACCGGCATACCCCAGCGTCTTCTATGTGCCGTACTATGATCCCTTCTATATCTATGGCCCGTGGTGGTATCCAGCCTACCCACCCTATTACTGGGGACCTTTAGGGATAAACGTTGGGATCGGCATCTCATACTGGCCCGGCTTTTACTTCGGGTTCTCTTTTGGCACCTGGTGCTATTTCGATTGGCACCACCACTATATTTACATCGATGTGAGAAAGCGGCCAAGATATGTCCGGCACGACCGGTGGATAGCAACGCCTGGTCGTTGGCAGCACGTCCCCCACCACCGACGGGGTGTTGCCTACCGCGATAAGTCCACCGCCCGTAAATACGGCCAATCTTCCCATCGCTCCGGGGATTACCGGCGCGACACCCGCGGTTTTCCTGAACCGAGAGATCCGGGCCTGGACAGAGACTGGCGCGTCAATGATCGAACCAGGATTGACCTGGATAAGGGCGGGGATGATCGGACAATAATCGACCGCGAACGGCAGGTACTTGAACGTGCCGAGCGTGACCGGCCGGTGCAGAGACAGGTCGAGCGCGACCGGCAGGAGCGGGCAGGAATCGAGCGTGAAAGGAAAGCGCGTGAACGAGTTGACCGCGACCTGCTGAAACGGGAACGGGCCAAGCGTGAACGAGTTGACCGCGACCTGCAGAAACAGGAACGGGCCAAGTGTGACCGGCCGGTGCGGCAACAGGCCGACCAGGAACAGCAGCCGCGGCAACGGGTTGAGCGCGAGCAGCAACAGAGGAGCCGCGACAATATCTTCAACCGGGTCGAAGATGGTAGAAGAGAACGGGAATCAAGCGAGCGCGGCCGGGTCAGCCGGCAAGGCCGGGGCGAGGCTCCCCGCGTCTGGGACCGTTCGGGCAGGAACGATTAGGAGACCCAGCCATGATCCCATTCATACAGAGAGGGACGCAGATGATGGTACGGAAAGCATATAACGACATGCTGCTGCAGGTGTTCCCTGGCGCAATGGCAATGTTCATCGTGATGATCATGCTGGCAGCCTCCCCCGCTATGGCCGGGGAGGCAGCATCGCAAAAGAGCTTCGCCTCCCCCCAGCAGGCGGCGGACGCCTTGGCCGTTGCGGTGCGGGACAACAATGATGCCGAACTCCTCGTCATTTTAGGCCCCGGTTCGGAGGACCTTATCTCCTCTGGCGACCAGGTCGCGGACCAGAATGGCAGAGCGCGCTTTCTGAAAGCCTATGAGGAGAAGAACAGCCTCGAGCAGGAGGAGGAAGGCCGCGTGGGGCTCCTCGTCGGCGGCAAAGATTATCCATTCCCGATCCCCATCGTTCGACAGGAGGGCGCCTGGCTCTTCGACACCCAGGCGGGCATGGAGGAAATCCTCAACCGGCGGATCGGCAGAAACGAGCTGCACACCATCGAGGTGATGCAGGCCTATACCGACGCCCAGCGTGAGTATGCTTGTATAAAACGCAACGGCGACGCCCCGGAGTTCGCCCAGAAGTTTGCAAGCAGCGAGAGCAAGAAGGACGGCCTCTATTGGAAGGCAGGGGAAGGCGAGAAGGAAAGCCCTTTCGGCCCACTGATCGCAAGGGCCACCGCGAAGGGGTATACGGGTGACCTGGACCAGGACCCTCCCGAACCCTTTCGGGGCTATTATTTCAAAATCCTCAAGGGGCAAGGCGAGCATGCCAACGGCGGCGCCTTTGACTATGTGGCGGAGGGGAAAATGGTCCTTGGTTTCGCTCTGGTCGCCCATCCCGCCAAGTACGGGGCCTCAGGCATTATCACCTTCATCGTCAACCAGGAAGGCGTGATCTATGAAAAAGACCTGGGCGAAGAAACGGCCACAACGGCAGCAGCAATGACCAAATTTGACCCCGACGACACCTGGCGAAAGTACGCAGAGCCCGCCGAGCAATAAAGGTTTCTGCTCATCACTATTGCAAAGGGAGCTCCCATGGTTGACCGCTTGCAGATAACCAAAAACTGGCTGCCACGCTACACCGGAATGCCGCTTGACAACTTCGGCGACTACATCTTGCTGACCAACTTCAGGCACTATGTCGACAGGTTCGCGGAGATGTTCTCCTGCGATATCCAGGGTGAAAACAAACCGATGCAGGCGGCAACCAACAGTGACGGCCTGACCATTATCAACTTCGGCATAGGTTCGGCGAACGCGGCCACCATCATGGACCTGCTCAGTGCCATCCAACCGAAAGGCGTGCTGTTTCTCGGCAAATGCGGCGGGCTGAAAAGATCGACCGAGATCGGCCACTTCATTCTGCCGAATGCCGCCATTCGTGGCGAGG
>DAOVNV010000003.1 GCA_030630015.1 Desulfuromonadales bacterium
GCAGGCCGATCGCTTTGCCGTCAGCCTGACGCACACGCCTGCCGCCCTGGCCAGAGCCCTGGCGAAGATGTCGAAAGAGAACCTGAGCAACCTGCATCCCCATCCGCTCTACGTCTGGTTCTACTATTCGCACCCGCCAATGGCTGAACGCATCGCTTCTTTGCTGGCCGCCGGGACACTCAAAAGGGACACTTGTTTTTAAGTGTCCCCCTTTGACAAAGCCCAATTGACATTCTCGCCAGTTGTTCTAACGTTTTAAGACAACCATCGAAATGATTTGAGTCTACCCCCTCGGCAAAGGAGGTTGCTGTGCCCTTTTCCGAACTTCCCCTGCCTGTTCTGGTCGCCCTGTTCCTGACGGCCTTTGTGCTGGTCGGGATTTATCCGGCCCTGAAGAGAACTGTGATAAAACTTCGCAAGCTGCTTCACTCCGCCGCTCAATCAAAAAAGCCGATTGCCGCACTCCTCGACAATGTCCATGCAGAGTTATTTGCCAAACCGCCCACCGGGCAATTGAACGACTTCGAAATTATCGTACTGCGACGGCTCGCCCAGGCTGGCGGCAAGGCCCTGTCCCGGAAACAGGTGAATGCCCATCTGCTTTTTGGCGAAAAAACCCTCCATAAGACACTCCGATCGCTCAACCGCCGTGGGCTGGTCCATGTGAAGGTGTCGCTTCTGCTGCTTAGGCAACGATTTGCACTTTCCGAAGCAGGGCGCAGGTATGCCATCGAACAGGGCTATATTATCCCGGTCCATAAGAGCAAAAAGGGAGTCGGGAACCGGGGCACTTAAAAACAAGTGTCCCTTCCAGGTCCGGGCTTTGGTTTGACATGCCCAGGGGCATGAGTTAGAAGTTAAAGTGGTCGTATAAGCTCGGGGCGCAAGCCGCCTGATAAAGCCAGCGGGTGAGACACCGTCGGCCGGGCGAGGAAAAGCGCTATAACATTAGACCGCCATGGAGTGAGTATGGAAAGAAAAGGGATCAAACGGATTTTAACGCCGGTCGACGAGTCGCTCCGTTCCCACCGGGTAGTGGAAAGGGCAGCAGAGATGGCTGAAACTTTCCACGCGAAGATAATCCTCCTGCACGTGCGCCAGAAAGTTCCGGACATACTCGGAGAACCATATTACCAAAAGGTGCTTGATAAATTTTTTAAAAAAGCCGAGATGACGACGGCTCCGCTGAAGAAGCTGCTTGAAGAGAGCGGTGTCGACCACGAGGTGTTGATTCTCGAGGGGGACCCTGCCCAAGCTATAATCGTGGCGGCGGAAGACGAGAAGTGCGATCTCATCGTGATGGGGACGAGGGGGCTTTCGGATTTCAAGGGCATGGCTCTCGGCAGCGTAAGTCACAAGGTGCTTCACGCCGCGGACTGCATGGTTCTCCTTGTCCCCTAGGAGCCGGGTACACTTAAAAACAAGTGCCTCGCTTTAAGCATTTGTGACAAATTATCATTGTGTTCCCGTAATCACATTGAGATCTTTCATGTCACAGGAAAACCCAGCCGACCATCACGAACAAGGGATAGAAATCCCGTACGCTCAGATCAATCCGGAGACGCTGCGGAATATGATCCAGGAGTTTGTGTCGAGAGACGGGGCGGATTGGGGTGATGACGGCTGTACGCTGGAGGATAAGGTGAAACAGGTTCTCCGGCAGCTGCGCAACAAGAAGGTTAAAGTTGTTTTTGACCTGAAATCAGAAACGGCGAATATTGTTGTCTGCCGTTGAATCGGGGAATTCCGGGAACATCCTGCTTGATTGTCTTTTGGGCCCCAGGCTTTCTTTTCCGTAATCCTCTGACAGAATTCCTGTTGGCAACAGGGAAACAGGAGGTACACTTGTTAGTCGAAGCGGATGCTCGACTCCCCACCGCACACAACGGAGAAATTGGCATGCCAGCGCTCAGCGAACAGACCCCCCTCGTTTTTCCTCGCGCCGACGAAATTCCCGAGGCACACCGACTGCCCGCCCCGATCGACCAGACCGAATACCTGGTGAACGGCACGTTTCGTCACTGGTCCGGACCGATGGGCGAGGCCTTTTCCCCGGTGCGGCTGCGTACCCCAGGAGGCTTGGCTCCGGTCCGCCTTGGCCGCTATCCGCTGCTGACCGAGGCCGAAGCCATGACCGCGCTCAACGCTGCGGTGGCCGCCTACGCCCACGGCCGGGGGCGCTGGCCGACCATGTCAGTGGCCGAGCGCATCGGCCATGTCGAAGAGTTTCTGCGCCGCTTCAAAGACTGCCGCACTGAAGTCGTCAGGCTGCTGATGTGGGAAGTTGGCAAGAGCCTGGCCGACTCGGAAAAAGAATTCGACCGCACCGCCGTCTACATCGAGGACACCATCGAAGCCCTCAAGGATCTCGATCGCGCCTCATCGCGGCTCGACATCCGCGAGGGAATCATCGGCCAGATCCGCAGGGGGCCCTTGGGAGTGGCGTTGTGCATGGGCCCGTTCAACTACCCGCTGAACGAGACCTTTACCACTCTGATCCCTGCCCTGATCATGGGCAACACGGTGGTGTTCAAGCCACCGCGCCTCGGTATTCTGCTCTATCGCCCACTGTTGGCGGCCTTTCGCGACGCCTTCCCGCCGGGGGTGGTCAACACCGTGTTTGGCGAGGGCCGTAAGGTTGTGGGCCCGCTGATGGCCACGGGCAAAATCGACGTGCTGGCTTTCATTGGCTCGAGCCAGGCGGCCGATGCCCTGAAAAAACAGCATCCGGCCCCCCACCGGCTGCGCTGCGTCCTCGGCATGGGGGCCAAGAACCCGGCCATCGTGCTGGCCGACGCCGATCTCGAGCTGGCGGTCAGGGAGTGCGTCCTCGGCTCGCTCTCGTTCAACGGCCAGCGCTGCACCGCCCTGAAGATCATCTTTGTCCACCGGGACATTGCCGAGCGCTTTCTCGAAAAAATGACCGCCGCCATAAACGCACTGCCCTGCGGCATGCCCTGGGAAAGCGGGGTGTTCACCACTCCTCTTCCGGAATCTGGTAAGCCCGAATACCTGGCCGGACTGCTGGAGGACGCTCTCAAGCAAGGGGCGAGGATCATCAACCCGGCCGGTGGCACCGTCAACAGCAGCTTTTTCTCCCCGGCCCTGGTCTACCCGGTTGCCGCCGGCATGCGCCTGTATGACGAAGAACAGTTCGGGCCGGTCGTGCCGGTGGTGCCCTTCGACGACATTGAAACGCCGATCCGTTACGTGGTCGAATCGAATTTCGGACAGCAACTGAGCATTTTCAGCAGCAGTGCCGATGCCACCGCCGCCCTGATCGACCCGCTGGTCAACCAGGTCTGCCGGGTCAACCTCAACAGCCAGTGTCAACGCGGACCGGACACTTTCCCTTTTACCGGGCGCAAGGGGTCGGCCGAGGGGACCCTGTCGGTTTCCGACGCCCTGCGGGTTTTCTCCATCCGCACCCTGGTGGCGGCCAAAGAGGTGGAACAGAACAAGGAGCTGATTCGGCAGATCACCCGTGAGCGGAAATCAAATTTTCTTTCCACGGATTTTATTCTCTGAGACGGCGGACCACATCCATCGGGGTCGGACCTAAGCACAGTGAAGAACATCGGAAAGCGTGTGCGGGAAAACCGCATGCACGGTTTAATAAGGGAGGGCTGGCCAAAGCAGCTACGACAAGGCTATTTAGGTACCGTCAGATGAAAGAGACGGAAACGGATAAGCCGAACCTACGGTGGCAGTGGCCCGCCCTCTACTCTACCTCAAAGTCTCAAAGCGATGATGCCTCTCTGACGTTCGCGGGTTGTGAACGAGGCAAAAAGGATTCTAAATGACTAAAACACAAATCTTTCTTATTATGATCATCGTTATCCTGCTCGGTGCAGTTATGGCTATTACACAATACGACTTGCTGCAAGGACCTTAAATAGTTGGGCCTGGGGGTCGCCGTCCTTCGGAGGGGATTCGGATTCGGGGACACTTGAAAATAAGTGTCCCTTTCAAGTGTCCCCAATTGCGTGTTGGCAGCAAATCTCTTTGATTTGATGATGCTTAATAAGTAATTGTAGCGCTGGTCTCACCCTCCGGCAGCGAACTGTAACCCGGCTTCACGGTTTCCGTCACGGTAAACGTGAAGGTTGTGCCGCTTACGGGGTTTTTGATCGCCCTGGATTCGAAGGTCGCCTGTCCGGTCGCGCCAGTCACGGCGGCAACCACCTCTGCCACCGATTCACCCCAGAAGCCATAGACGGTGACCGCGTCCACCGGACCTGTTTCATCCGTGATGCTGACCGTTGCCAGCGCCTTGACGAAACTGTTCCTGCCAGCCTGCCGCACGCTGAGAGCCAGGTCGATAGCCGCGAAAAGCGTGTCGGCAACGGGGGTTTCCGTCACCGTGACAGCGGCCTGGTCGCTGTCCGTCAGACCAGCGTAGTCGGTCACAGTGAGCGTCACCAGGTAATTCCCGGCGCTCGCGTAAGCGTGGCTGGCGATTTCACCTGTCGCGCTGGTCCCGTCGCCAAAATCCCAGCTGAAAGAAGCGATGCCATCATCGATGTCGTAAGAGCCCGCTGCATCAAAATCAATGGCCTGCTCCACCAGGGCGGCCTGGTCCGGCCCGGCGTCGGCAACCGGCGGGTCGTTGACTTCATCGATCCAGATCGTGGCAGAGTCAGGGCTGGAATCGGCTTTGCCGTCATTGACGACCAGTGAGACGGTGAAATCTCTGCCCCCGGCCGTATAGGTATGGGACGGGGTTTCCCCCGCACCGCTTGTGCCGTCTCCGAAATCCCACCGATAAGTCAGGGGATCGCCATCGTCATCGTAAGAAGCCGAGCCGTCAAAAGACACGGCGATGTCCTCCGTGCCGCTCGCAGGACTGTCGATGACCGCCACCGGCACATTATTCGGGCTCGCGGCATAGCCCAGGGCTGCGGCAGCATCCAGGAGGCCCCAGCCATAGCCAGGATCCCAACCGGCAGGACCTTTATCCTCGGCTGTTGACTGCAGGGCTTCCCTGATCTCGGCAGGCGTCCGCGTCGGGTCCTGGGCGAGCAGCAGAGCGGCCACACCGCTGACATGAGGCGTGGCCATGGAAGTGCCCTGGTAAAAATAGTAGCCAAAATCGGTGGGGCTGCTGCCGAAGGTCTGCTGCAGCACGCCATCAACATAGCCATCGTCATTCTGGTCGATGCTCGTATCGCCCCCGGGAGCAGTCAGATCCAGGGAAGCACCCCCGTTAGAATACCCGGTCACCGCTTCATCATAACGGGTGGCGCCAACCGCGATACAGTACGCGTCGTAGGCGGCCGGATAACTGATCATATTGTCGAAGCCATTGTTGCCTGAAGCACAGACGATGGTCACACCAAGGCTCTGCGCATACGCCAGGGCGTTTTCCAGGGTGATCGATGCGCTGCTTCCGCCCAGGCTCATACTGATGATCCGGGCACCATTGGCTGCCGCGAAATAAATGCCATCGGCAATCGCGGCATAGGTCCCTGAACCACTGCTGTCGAGGACCTTGACCGGCATGATGGCCGTGTTGAAGGCGATGCCTGCCACGCCCAGGGCATTGTTGGTGCTTTGCGCAATGGTTCCGGTCACATGGGTGCCATGCCCATCATCGTCATTGGGATGAGCATCATCGTTGACAAAGTCGTAACCGGCGACAAAGGTCGTGTTCGCCAGATCGGGAGCCTGCTGGTAGGTGACCCAGGTCCCCTTGCGCTTGTTCAGGGGCACATACTCCTGGTGGTCCTCGTAAGCGACCCCGGTATCGACCACCGCGACGATCACACCCGGGTCGCCGGTTGTCACATTCCAGGCCGCTTCCAGGTTGATGCCACCATATTCGAAATTATCAAAATGCCATTGATATGGCGCATAATAGGGATCATCAGGCGTCCAGAGAGCGTGGGCGATAAAATTCGGCTCGGCATAGGCCACATTCGGGTTGCGACTGTAGATGGCCACCATCTCCGCAACCGTTTTCCGCGGGGGGATCTTCAGCCGCTTGAAGCCGGCATAGCGACTGGTCGAAATCTCGGTTGCGCCATGCCTGGCATTGATGAGCGCAATCTCTGCGCGGCTGACGCCGGGCTTGAACTTCACCAAAACCTCATCCGGCATCATGCTCGGTCCGTGAGTTGCCAGCGCGCTATCCTTGACGAGAAAATCCTGTCCAAAACCGCCGCCGGCAAAGCCGATCACCAGGGAAATTGCCAGCGCCACACTTGTCAGCAAACGTAATCTGCTCATACTCACCCCCGTTTTTACACCTTGTTTAGGGTTGTCACTGGTTTAATTTTAAAATTATAACAAAAATTTCAGCTGAAAATTGGGAGTCGGGGAGACGGGGGCACTCAAAATTGAGTATCCCTTCGAGATGCTGCTGAATTAAAGTCATTATCTGCGTCTCTGCCCGATCTGGATGCGGCCCTGCAAAGCTGCTGCAGGGTGATAAACTGTTGGCAGGAACAGACGGGAGAACCAGACATGCAACCGGCCCAGGATTTGCTCAACCGTATCCGTTGGGACCAGGAGTTCGGCGACGCCGATTTCGAGATCGGTTACTACGACAGGGTCGAAGACCGCATCATCCGGGTTCCATTCGCAGCACTGAACTTCCCGACAGACGATCACCTGGTCTTTGAACTGCTGGACAGCGCCGGCGAAGTCCGTCGCATCCCTTACCACCGGGTGCGCGAGATCCATCGGAACGGCCGCTGCATCTGGAGTCGCCAGGGTCATTGACGACACCCGCCGGGTCATTGCCCTTTCTGGTAGGTCCCCATCAGTTCAACCCGGTCGAGGATATGCCCTTGCATCGCCTTCTCCAAGTCAGCCTTGGTGGGAGAGAGCAGGTTGTCGAGCCGGATGTCGAGCGCATAGAGCTTGTGGAAATAGCGGTGGCGGCCAATCGGCGGGCAGGGGCCGCCGTATGCGGTGCGTTGCCAGTCATTGAGCCCCTGTCGGATGCCCGGGGGGAGGTTTTTGGAAGCCTCTTCGGGCAGGCCGACCGTGTCCGGCGGGATGTTGTACACAACCCAGTGCACCCAGGTCATGCGTGGCTTGGCCGGGTCGGGGGCATCGGGGTCGTCAATGATCAGGGCCAGGCTTTGTGTTCCTTCGGGCAGGCCGGTCCAGGCCAGGGGCGGCGAGAGATCGCGGCCCTCGCAGGTGCACTCCCTGGGAATCGGGCCATCCTGGTCGAATGCGGTCGAACTGAGTGTCAAGGCCATGGTCTCCTCCGCGGAACAGTCGGGTAGCAGGTTGCCTGCAGCCAGGACAAAGGTGAGGCACAGACAAGCGATAGCGATCTTAAGTGCGGACATGATGTTCACCTTTGTGCGGCCAGTCTGATTTGTTTCAATCTTAACGCACCCGGATAGCTCTTCAACCCCTGGAGTTGGGGACACTCAATTTTGCTCCATTGGGCTCCATTGTGGCCATTGGGGTCGAACCAAGCCAACCAGCCGAAATCACAACAAAATACCTTCAACCCCCCCCCTGACGTCAGCTCAACAAGAAGGAGATTCCGAACATGAACGTGAGCGAAATCAAAGAGATTGCCAAAGAACGTGGAATCAAGTACGCGAGGTTGAATAAAACCGACCTGATCCGGACCATCCAGCAGCGAGAAGGCAACCCGGTCTGCTACAACACCGGTCAGGAGAGCTCCTGCGGGCAGGACCAGTGCCTCTGGCGTACCGACTGCCAGAAAATTGCGGGACGTTGTTGAACCGGGGACATTCAAAAATGAGTGTCCCTTTTGAGTGTCCCCAAAGCCTTGACGCCGGAAGAATTATGCTGGGTCCAGAAATCCGGACAAAGGGTCAAAACCAGGAAAAAGCTGGATTATGTGCAATAAGCGTTGCGAACGTGAACAGCGGCCTGGCTTCTCGCACAAGCGTCGAAACCTGATAAAATTCAAAGCACACAACCAATCAGCACCCCCCTTAAGATGAGATAGCAATGTATAAGATTGTTACACATCCGGGCAGCGCGCATAAAGATGACTTCTTGTCTGCGAGTGTTTTGCTTGCAACCCTGGACAATGCGGAAATTTTTCGGCGCGAGCCGACCAACGCAGATCTGGACGATCCCAACACTTACGTGGTGGATGTCGGTTTGGAGTATGCCCCTGAACGTCACAATTTTGACCACCACCAGGACCGCTCACTTCCCTGTGCTTTCCACCTGATCATGCAGCATCTTGGTCACCATGATGCCGCCATGTTGATGTTTGTGTGGTACCCACACATGAGCATGATGGATGTCCGCGGGCCATACCGCACAGCCGAGCATCTCGGCGTAGACTCTAGTGTGCTCTTCGCTACCTCATCCCCGATCGACGGCTATATCCTCTCGACTTTTGCCGAGGTCGAGTCTTTAAGCTGTCAGGATCCTCTTTTCGCACTCATGAAGGCGCTCGGCAAGAACATGCTTGTCTTGATCGACCGCAAGCTGAAACGCCTTGAGCGACTGAAAGCAGAGGCAAGAGTGGTTCCGGTCAAACATCTCAAAGTCGTCACCAGTGACATCAGCAATTCTCCCAAACTGGCTATGGAGCTGTATTTGCGGTTTCTGGATGACGAGCGGATCGTGATGAGCATTACCCCCTCCAATCGTGGCGAAGGATGGGAACTTCTGCGGCTTGGCGATAACACAATAGTGGACTTCCGCGCGATTGCGGAGAGTCCGGAAATTCGCTTCGTTCACGGCAGTGGGTTCTTGGCCAAAACGCAAGTTCGCCTGCCCATGCAAGAGGTCGTCAGGCTTGCCTGCCGGGCGATTACAGATCCGGAATAAGGAAACGAGAGGCGCGGGGAGCTGGGGACACTCTTGGGTAAGATGTCCCCGGAAGACAACAACCACAGCTACGGTTTACCAAGCAGTCTGACAAAATCCTCCGGGGTCCCGGTGTCAAAGGTCATCTGCCTTTTGCTGAAGGGGTGGATGAAGGAAATCGAGCGGGCATGGAGAGCGAGACGTTTCGAAACAACCTCCCCCTGCCCGTATTTCTTGTCCCCTGCAACGGGATGGCCCTTTTCCGCGAAATGCACGCGGATCTGGTTCTTGCGGCCGGTGAGGAGATGAACGTCCACCAGGCTGAACCTTCGGGTCTCTTTCAATACTTTGTAGGCTGTTTGAGAGGCCTTCCCCTTGGCAGGATCAAGAGTCGAGTAGACCTTCTGGGCGGCATTCTCGGTCAGATAGGTTGAGATCATGCCCTCTTTGGGCGTCAGCCGGCCGTGGACGATGGCCAGATAGTGCTTGTCGGTCTGTGCCCAATTCTCCTGCAAGAATTTCTTGGCCTGTTCGCTTTTGGCAAAAATCAGTATCCCGGACGTGTCCCGATCCAGGCGATGGACCACATACACTCTGTTTCGCGATTTCGGATTGCCCTTGCGAACATAATCGTTGAGCAGATAGTGGGCCGTTCTCGATTTGTCCCGATCAGTCCCGACGGTCAGCAGCCCTGAAGGCTTGTCCACAACGAGGATATCCTTATCCTCATGCAGGATGGGCAGCCCTCTCGGCTGACGCTTCCCCTTCGGCCGGTTCCCTTTGCGCAGATGCTCCAATTGACTTCCACCTTCAGGACGTTAAGTTGAGTTCGCGGGTTAGTCGAACTGGGTCTTGAATTGCTCGAAACTTTGGCGCAGCTCATCAAGTTCGGTGCGCAGTTGTGCGACTTCCATTTCCAGCTCGGTGAGCCGGCCGGCACTGCCCGCGGCGGGAGGTCCGGCTGCCGCCGACATCGTTTCATCCGGATCAGGCAGGTCGGCGAGCAGGTGGGTGAAGCGGTGTTCTTTGCGCCCCGGTTGGCGCGGCAGGCGCACGACCAGCGCTTCATCACGTTCAAGCAGGGACTGGACACTGTCCTCGACGGCGGCAAGGTCAGCGAACGCCGTCATCCGGTCGGCCCGGCTGCGCAGTTCACCGAGGGTCTGTGGCCCGCGCAGCAGCAACTCGGCGAGCAGAGCCATCTCGGCCACTTCCAGTTTGAGCAGGCCCTCCAGATTGTGGCAGTATTTGGCGGCACGAGCCCCTTCGGCAGAACGGTAAGCCAGCTGTCTGGGACGCAGGCTATCGAGTGCGTCCTGCACCGCGATTTCGTCCAGGTTCATCACCGGATTGCGGTTCGACTTCTGGTTGCAGGCGCTGACCAGGGCGTTGAGGGTCAGTGGATAGTACTCCGGTGTGGCTAGTTCTTTCTCGATCAGGCAGCCGAGGACGCGGACTTCGATCTCATTCAGCTGAAGGCTCATGGTAGTTCATCCTTGCAGGTTGTTTGCTGGGGACAGCGTGGTTCTCTTCCCGCCATCATCATAGAGGCATGTGCGGTTCCGAGGATACTTAAAAGGGACACTTGTTTTCAAGTTTCGGGACACTTGTTTTCAAGTTTCCCCAAAATTGTGGGGAGGGCTCATGAATGGCGGGTGGATCAGCGAGATCGAATCGTTGCGCAACCTGACCGGGGTCTTTGCCGACCGCAACGAAGCGGATCGACTCTCCAGGCTTGGGAGCAATATGACCCAGATGTTATATAATGTGATTAGACAGAATGTTCTGATCTTTCACGGGAGGCCGGTCATGATCAATTTGAAATTGAACAATGCGGAAAAGCAGATCCTGGACGAGATCCTGGCAACTAGCCTCAACAGATTGGGTGACGAGATCTCGCACACCGATTCGCGAGACTACCGCGACGTGCTCAAAGAGCGCAAAGAGGTCCTGTTGAAAATCAAGGAGAAGTTGCACTGATCGAAGGGCTGAACGACGATCATTGCTCCAGCTGTCTCTGCTCTTGGTTTGGGGAGTCGTTTTTTCAATTGACCGGTACGACATACCACAGCACGGCCAGGTAATGGCAGAAGCTGCCGGCGATGACGAAGACGTGCCAGATGGCGTGGTTGTGGGGAATCCGGTTGATGGCGTAGAAGAGGATGCCGACCGTATAGCACAGGCCCCCGGCGACCAGCCAGAGGACACCACGGGCCGGGACCATGGTCAGCAGACCTTCGAGATCGATCACGATCAGCCAGCCGAGTCCGATATAGAAGACCGGGGCCAGAAACGCCAGGCGGTGGGTCATGAACGATTTGAAGATGGCCCCGGTAATGGCGAGGCCCCAGACCACGCCAAAGATGGTCCAGCCGCTGCCTCCGCGCAACGAGACCAGGGTAAACGGGGTGTAGGAGGCAGCGATCACCAGGAAGATGCCGGCGTGGTCAAGCACCCGGAAGACATCCCGCGCCTTGGGGCTGCGGATCGTGTGGTAGAGGGTCGATATGAGATAAAACAGGCTCAGGGCTCCGCAAAAGATGGCGGAACTGACAATGCGATAAGGGTCGCCGGTGCGGGAGGCTGCAACAACCAGGACCACCAGGCCGATCAGGCTGAGAATGGCCGCCACGCAGTGGGTCAGGCGGTTGGCCAGTTCCTCTTCTGCGGTGTAGATCACCAGGCGATCGTGCTCTGACATGGCTGGAACCTCCCCCGGTTGCGGGTTCTGACTCCATGATAACAGAGAATAGAGCCGAGAGCCGGCGCCGGCAAGAGACTTATGCATAAATCAGAACATAAGACGCAGCGCGCATATCGCTTCCCCTGGCGTAGCGGCCACCGCTTCCACCTGCTGGTTGATGGCCGGGAATTCTATGCGGCCATGCTCGAGCGCATTGCAAAAGCCCGGCGCTATGTGCTGCTGGAGATGTATCTCTTCGAATCGGGCCGGGTTGCCGACCGCTTTATCGAAGCACTGATCGCAGCCGACAACCGGGGCGTGCGGGTTTACCTGCTCCTCGATGCCTTCGGTTGCATGTGGCTGCACAAGAAGGATCGCCAGCGCCTGGTCGACGCGGGAATCTGTCTGACCTTTTACAACCCCTTGAGAACCCTGAAGTGGCATCGCAACCTGTTCCGCAACCATCGCAAACTGCTGCTTGTCGACGGCCTGGTTGCCTACACCGGCGGGGCCGGCATTACCGACGCCTTTGACCTCGGCGAGCGCCCCAACGTCTTCTGGCACGATATCATGATCGAGGTGAGCGGACCGAATGTGGCCGACTGGGAGAACCTGTTCGCCGAATCGTGGCAGCGCTGGAGCAACGTTCCCATGCTGATGGAACCCCCCGCCGAGCGGCCCTTTTTCCCGGGCGGCCCTGCCGGACGGGTGGTGGTGCATGGCCACATCATGAGCCCCTCGGAAATCATGCGCTCCTACGTCAGCCATATCCGCAGGGCGAAACAGCGGGTGTGGCTGGCGACGGCTTACTTCGTGCCCCCCTGGAAACTGCGCCGGGCTCTGCGTCACGGCACTCGGCACGGAGTCGATGTGCGCCTGATGCTGCCCGGACCGCACACCGACCTTCCCGGGGTACGACAGATGTCAACCCGCTACTATGAACGACTGCTGAGGAACGGCATCCGCGTCTTTGAATACCAGCCGCGCTTTCTGCACGCCAAGGTGCTGCTCTGCGACAGTTGGCTCAGCATCGGCTCCTGCAATGTCGACCGCTGGAACTACCGCTGGAACCTCGAAGCGAACCAGGAAATCAAGGATCCCGGTCTGACCAGCAGAATAGAGACCATGTTCGAGACCGATTTCGCCTGCTGCCGGGAGTTCGATTATGAGCTATGGCGCGACCGTCCCCGGGCCCAGCGGCTGAGGGAGGCCTTGTGGGGGCGGGTGATGAGCCTGCTGCAGTGGTTCAGCAACCTCAAGAGGCACCGCCGGGGACCCGGCGACTGAAGAGAGCCAAGGGGGGCTGTCAGTTGTATCTTTCGCTGTCCCAAGTGAGGCAATGACTCCGTTGCAACGAAAGTTACTGTTGCTTTTCGCCGTGTCCGGCGCTGCGTTTGCCGCGGCACTGCTATGCCCACCGCTGCCGCAGGACCCTGCCTATCACGCATTCGCCGATAACCGTCGGATTCTGGGTGTTCCCAACTTCTGGAATGTTCTAACCAATGCGCCCTTTTTGCTTGTAGGGGTGATCGGAATTCGACTGTGCTATCCACAGATGCCTCCAGGAGGATTGCAAGACCTTCGCGCTGGTTACTTGAGCTTCTTCGCGGGAATTCTGCTGACTGGCTTGGGTTCCGGCTATTACCACCTTGACCCCACAACCACGACGCTCACTTTGGATCGATTGCCCATGGCCATAGCTTTTATGGCTTTCACCTCCATTGCGGTGGGGGAGCATATTTCTACCGTAGCGGGAAGACGGCTTTTGATACCGTTGCTGCTGGCGGGCGTGGCTTCAGTCGGCTACTGGCATGTCACGGAACTGCGCGGGGCTGGAGATCTCAGGGCTTACGGGCTGGTTCAGTTCCTGCCGATGCTGTTGATCCCAATGATCCTGCTGATGTTTCGCTCTCGCCTCCATGGTGTAGGCTATCTCTGGATGATGTCGCTAGCTTATCTGCTGGCCAAATTTGCGGAGCATTTTGATGCGGAACTGTTCGCGCTGACGGGTGTTCTGAGCGGGCATTCCTGCAAGCACCTGTTGGCTGCTTTCGGCAGTTACTGGCTTGTCCTGGCGCTGAAAAAACGCCGCCGGGTGTCCCCGGAACTACAGAACTACAGAACTACCGGAGTCGGGGGCACTTAACAACAAGGGTCCCTTTTAAGTGTCCTGGCCAAACGTCAAGCGGGTCTTCATCGAAGCCGAAGCGCACTGAAAAGGGGCCTGAGCTGGCCCCGCTTGACACTCCCTTCTTCAGAGCATCAGCTTCTGCTGAAAGTTCGCCGGCACGACGTCTGCACCACAGTCCCTTTTCAGCCGCTGCGCCAGCGCGTCGATTGCCTCGGGTTCACCGTGGACCAGCGCAACGCGCGGCCGGTTTTCGAAATGGCTGTACCAGTCCACCAAGCCATCTTGATCGGCATGTGCCGACAGTCCGCCGATGGTATGCACTTTGGCCTTAACCTGCACCGTTTCGCTCCACAAGCGAATGCACTTGGCGCCGTCGACGAGCGCACGGCCCAGGGTTCCCCGGGCCTGGAACCCCACGATCATCACATGGGCGTGATTACGCCAGAGGTTGTGCTTGAAGTGATGCTTGATGCGGCCGCCGGTGCACATGCCGCTGCCGGCGATGATGATCGCGCCCGACTTGATCTGGTTGATCTGCATGGAATCCTGGCTGCGTCGCGAGAGGTGCAGGTTCGGCAAGTCAAACGGGTCGCCGCTCTGTTCGTAGATCTGCCTGGCCCGTTCATCATAAACCCTGGCATGGCTGGCATAAACCTCGGTCGCCTCGATCCCCATGGGCGTGTCGAGAAACACCTGCCAGTCGCCGATTCCCCATTCATCATAGTGGCACTTGAAGGCGTACAGCAGTTCCTGGGTGCGACCGACGGTAAAGGCCGGGATCAGGATGTTGCCCTTGCCGCTTCTGGCGCTGGAGATGATTTCGCCTATCTCCTGCCAGGTCTCGTCCCAAGCCCGGTGCAGTCGGTTGCCATAGGTGCTCTCCATGACCACCAGGTCGGCATACGCGACCTTTTCCGGGTCGCGCAGGATGGGCGCGTCCTTGTGGCCCAGGTCGCCGCTGAACACTACTTTGCGGGTATGACCGTCTTCGCTCAGCTCCAGTTCCGCGATGGCCGAACCGAGGATATGGCCCGCGTCACGCAGGGTCAGCCTGACCCCCGGCAGAATTTCCTTGCTCTGCGCATAGTCGAGGGCCTGAAAATGCGTGTGCGCCGCACGCGCTTCGGCGCGCGTGTAGAGCGGCTCGAGCAGTTCAAGCCCTTTGCGCTGGCGTTTTTTGTTGTCCCACTGCACATCTTTTTCATTCAGATAGCCAGCGTCCTCCAGCATGATGGCGCACAGGTCGACCGTGGCCTTATGGGTGTAGACCGGCCCCGCATAACCGCGCTTGATCAAAAGGGGCAGCCGCCCGGAATGGTCCAGGTGGGCATGGGTCAGCACGACGGCGTCAATCTCTGTGGCCTCGAAGGGAAACGGGTCGCGGTTGTGGCGTTCATGCTGGCGGGAGCCCTGGATCAGGCCGCATTCAACCAGCAGTTGACGTCCTCCCACCCGCACCAGGAAGCAGGAGCCGGTGACCTCGCGGGCTGCACCAAGGAATTCGATCTGCATCTGTTTATCCTGTCCCTGCCGCCAGTCACAGCAGTGTGCCGGCCGGCAGCCAGTACTTGCTGAACACGCTCACATCCCTTGCAATAAGCTTATCAACTGGCGGAGATTCGGCAAACGCCAGGTGAGGGCGGGGACACTCAATTAGTGTCCTCATTCCCATTCCCAGGGGTAAAATCAAGTGTATAAGCATTTAATTACGAGAAATCATAGCAATTGTTGCGGAATGCGTTTCATGTCCTTGGAAATTCCGATAAGATCAAAAAGGTTTTGTTTTTCTAAAAAACATCGTCAACAGGAGGCTGGATTATGGCTGTGAAATCATTGAGGTCAATTTTTCAGATCAAGGTGACGTTGAAAGGAATTAAGCCGCCTGTCTGGAGACGGCTGCTCGTTTCGAGTTCATTGAAACTGTCCGACTTCCATAGAGTATCGTAACGATGATGCGAATCGATATAATATTTAAGGTCTTTTTCATTGTCACAATATTTTTGATACTGCATGGTTGTGAAGGTCATGACAGTGAAAATCTATTTTTCAAGACTTCTGTGTTTTCGGGGTCATAAAAAACACGCACCTTCGGAAGGATCATTTTATGAAAATCGCCATATTGGGCCTGGCCCAGACGGGCAAGAAAACCCTGTTCACCCTGCTCACCGGCCGGCCCGTGCCCGCCACCCGCAAACCGGGCGAGGCCATTGAAGGCGTCGCCCCCATCCACGACAGTCGGGTGGACGCCCTGAGCGACCTTTATCAGCCCAAAAAGACCACCTATGCCGAAAACCAGTTCGTGCTCTGCCCCGACATCACCGCCAGCAGCACGTCGCGTCACTGGATGGATCCGGCCCGGCGCTGCGATCTCCTCTGCGTGCTCACCCGAGCCTTCGATTCCCCGGAGGTCTTCCACCCGTCCGGTTCGGTGGACCCGGAGCGCGACCGGGCCATGATCGAGGCCGAACTGCTTTTGGCCGACATGCAGTTGGTGGAGACGCGCCTGCAACGCCTCGCCAAGGAAAAGAAAGGCGGCCAGACCACGGTCCAGGTCCTGGAGGAAGACATCCTGCAACGGTTCAACACCGCCCTGGAGGAGGAAAAATTCCTGTCCACCGTAACGCTTGAACCCCACGAAGAACAGGTGATCAAAAGCCTCGACCTGGTGACCCGCACGCCGCTGCTTTTCGCCTATAACGTCTCCGAGGACGATATCGGCAAGGATTTCGGCCCCGGCGTGTTCACCATCTCCTGCGAGATCGAGAGCGAGATCGCCGGCATCGACGACGAGGGGGAACGCCTGGAATTCATGGAGGCCATGGGCATCACCCAGCCCAGCCTCGACCGGATCAACGCCGCCCTGTATGACGCTTTGGGCCTCATGAGCTTCTACACCTCCGGCGAGGATGAGTGCCGGGCCTGGACCATCCGCAAGGGCTCCAGCGCGCCGGTGGCCGGCGGCAAGATCCACAGCGACATTGAGCGCGGCTTCATCCGGGTCGAGGTCATGAAATACGACGACCTCATGGCCGCCGGTTCCGAACAGGGAGTCAAGCAGGCTGGCAAGATGCAGCTGCACGGCAAGGACTACGTCATCGAGGACGGCGACATCTGCCACTTCCTCTTCAATGTTTGAAGTTGAACTTCCCCCAGAGGATCCGGGAGGCGGGGGAATTTCGAGGGGCCTTTTAAGTGTCCAGCTCCGCCCAAACAAGGCATAATAGGGTCATGGCACTCCACCCCTTCACCACCTTCAGCAAGTCGAACCGGCGCCTGATCTTCCTGCTGATCGCCAGCCACCTGCTGTGGAGCTGTGCTGTCTTCGGCCTCTGGTCGACCGGACGTCTGTTCGAAGCGGCTCTCCCCTGGTGGTCCGGTGCCTTCATCGCCCTGCAACTCTATGCCGCTGCCCAACTGCTCCTGCCCGTGCTGCTGCTGCACCCCGAAGAACGCAGCCGCGGTTTTTATCTCTTCTGGGGGATGACCCTGGCACTGAGTATCTGGCTGATCAACCAGTTGACTCCAGGCGGAGGCTGGCAGCCGCTGCTGACCGTGGTCAAGTCGGGTCTGCTGCTGCTGGTAGCGACCGTCATCGGGGCCGCGCTGGCCAGATATGTCCACCGGCTGTGGGAGATTGTACCGGTCTGCATTGTTATGACGCTGGCCGACCTTGCCAGCTGGCTCTACGGTCCGACCGCCGGTTTCACGCGGGAGATCAAGCAATATTACCTGATGCCAGAGGGTCCTCCGCCGCTCATCGACATGGTTTTGATCAAACTGGCATTCCCCGGTCCTGCCGGGTTGGCACCGGTCTTCGGCATCTCCGACTGGATTATGGTGGTCTTCTTCGCGATCGTCGCCCGTCGCTACGGGGTCAACGACAACCTGGCCGGGCCAGCCGGTGAGACGCTGGCGAAGCAGGGCCGGATTGGTCGCTATCTGCCGGTCTCGGTAGCAGCGCTCTTCGTTGCAATCGTGCTGGCGCAGGTGACCGGTCTCTTTATCCCTGCTTTGCCGCTGATTGCCCTGATCATGCTCCTCTGGTACGCTGCCCGCTATCTGCTGCTGCGGCGGGCCTGACCCTTTTTTTGCCACCACAGGTCATGAGAGGCCCCTCTCAAAATGCCGAATAATCACAACCAACAACCGATCTTTGTTGCCGGTGTCGGCGGCTATATCGGCGGCCGTCTGGTGCCGCGCCTGTTAGCGGCAGGGTACCGGGTGCGCAAATGACGTGAGACGCGCAAGGCGCCAACTTGATCAAGCTGAGAATTTCGTTCTGAGTTCGGGGGCGACATTCAATAGTTGGCGATTGTGCCATCGGCTCAACAGCAGTTGCGCCGCCATGGCCCCCATAAAGGCGAGAAACATGTCCCACTGGGTATCCCAGATATCCCCCTGGGTCGCCAGGAAGGCTTCTGCCGCTTCCCCCGAAAACAGCGCCGTCCACCATTCCACCATCTCATAGAAAGCGCTGAAAGCCAGGCAGGCACTGGTGACCATCAGAAACAACCATTTGCCCGGTATGAGCGGTGAACGCCGCAGGAGTATCTCGCGGGCCAGAATGGCCGGTACGAAACCTTGGGCGATATGGCCGATGCGATCATAGTGATTGCGGCTGAAATCGAACAGGTCCTGCAGCCAGAAACCGAGCGGCACCCTGGCATAGGTGTAATGACCGCCCAGAATCAGAAGCAGGGCATGCAGGCTGAGCAGACAGCAGAGCAACAGGGTCAAGGGGAAATTGCGCCAGGTAAGCAGAAGCAGAACAACACCGATCATGACCGGCACGGTTTCCAGGAACCAGGTCGGACGATCATAGGGCTGATAAAATGATACGGCCAGGGCCGTCAGAACAATCATCAGCAGTAACAGGGGCAGGTTTTTCTTCATGATGACAACCAGCATAACCTGAATTTATAATTCTGTCTCTCTTTGCGTTCTTTATGGTTTTGCGTTAAATATTTATAGCCTTTGTGAGAGTTATCGTCCCCCAAAAAACAGGGTAAACGTTCATGTATGATTTCAGCCGTTGCAAACTCTGCGGGGAAAACACCGCCGCACCGAAATACAAATTGAAGCAGATGTCGCTGTATGCCTGCTCCAACTGTGATTTTCATTATATCGATGTTCTTGATGATTTTCCGGATGAGCAGCCGGGGAAATCTCTGCTGACGGAAAAGGCCCGCAACTTCATCGAGAGCAAACTGCCGCAGAACGCCATCCAGCTCAAAAAGGATCTGGAGTTTGTCAAAGCGCATGTGGCGCTGGCGGGGGTGCCTTGCCTCGATATCGGCGCCGGGGCGGGGCTGTTTCCGTCCCTGTTGAAGGAAGCGGGGGCCGTGCCGCATGGGATCGAACCCCAGCAGATTTTCCGGGAGTTTGCCCTTGAGAAATTTCAGATCTCTTTAAGGCGTGAGTTGATCGACGATCCTTACTGGCAGAATGAATACGCCGGATACTTCGATGTGGTGACGCTCTGGGACACTCTGGAGCATGTCAATTTCCCGGCTGAAACTATTAAGGCCGCAAGTCGGCTGATCAAGCCGGGTGGGTATCTGTTTCTCGACACCCCCTCGCGTGATTCATTCTTCTACCGTGTCAGCGAATGGTCGTGCCGTCTCAGTCAGGGCAGCAAAGCTCTGCTGCTGAACAGCCTCTACTCGCCGAAACCCTACTGTCATAAACAGATTTTTACGACGGCACAACTATGGGCGCTGCTGGAAAATTCCGGATTTTCAGTTGTCGGACGCTCCTCGTTGCATCGCTCCGGAAACAAACTGGTTGTTACCTGTCGGAAGTCCTGCGAACGACGGGGGGGGAAATGATATCCCCCGGCGATCCGACTCGGGCGGGGGAGAAGCTTTTCACCGATTCGCGGCGGGTGATCATCGATGCTGAAGCAGCTGAAATCTGGCCGGTGCTCGCATCGATCGGTGGTGAAGTCGGCTGGTATTACGCCAATTGGCTCTGGAAATTGCGCGGCATGATCGATCAGGTTTTTGGTGGCGTTGGCCTCAGTCGCGGGCGCCGTGACCCTCAAAAGGTTTCCCCCGGCGACCCGCTTGATTTCTGGCGGGTGGCCGAGGTTGAACCACCGAAGCTGCTCCTGCTGAAAGCCGAAATGAAACTACCGGGCGAAGCAATGCTTTGTTTCAAACTGCAGCCGTTGGATGATGGTCGCACCGAATTGCGCCTGATCGCTCGTTTCCTGTCGCGTGGTCTGCTTGGACTGGCCTACTGGTACGGAGTCACCCCGTTTCA
Organism: Desulfuromonadales bacterium; assembly: GCA_030630015.1. Classification (GTDB taxonomy): domain Bacteria; phylum Desulfobacterota; class Desulfuromonadia; order Desulfuromonadales; family BM103; genus JAQYVZ01. The sequence goes on from DAOVNV010000003.1 coordinate 19,839, forward strand.
CAGCTATACCTTTGACGGAATGTTGCGTGGCATCGCCAATGCGGCCCAAGCCCCGATCAGTTCAGGCCCGGAACGCTTTCAGGAAAAAGGCCGACAAATAACCGGATGGAAGAATTTTTAATCAATTATGGGCTCCTGTCCCTTTTCCTGCTGAGTCTGCTCGCTTCAACCCTTATCCCCTTGGGCTCCGAATGGCTGCTGGTCACCTTGCTTTTGCAGGGAGTTGATCCCGTGTGGGCGGTCGGGCTGGCTACGGCGGGAAATACCCTGGGCGCCTGCACCACCTATCTGATCGGACTGTACGGGGGAGATTACCTGGTCCGCAAGGTGTTGCGGATCAGCGCTGAAGCTCGCGAGAGGGCCGGGCGCAGTTATGCCCGTTACGGGTCCTGGTCCCTGCTGCTTTCCTGGCTGCCTGTCATAGGCGACCCGTTGTGCCTGGTCGGGGGCTTGCTCAAAGTTCAGTTCAGGTGGTTTCTGCTGCTGGTCTGCAGTGGCAAGCTGGCGCGCTACCTGGCGGTCTGTTGGCTTACTCTCGGCGTGGCGGGCTGACTAGCACCCTGTAACCCATATAATGTCGCAAAATTGCAATCTTGCGATAGACTTAGTGCATGGCTCACACTTTTTTCTGTGTTTGTTGTCAACCAAAGCTCATTTCAAACGTCTCATAATGTAAAGTCTAAATTGAGGGTATCGGACCATTTGGACACACTGTAATGGGACCGAAATGAAAAGAGGGACTGATGCCAATGCTCACAAAGTCACAGGATCGAATACGCTGGTTTTTAACTGGATTGCTGGGCCTCACCTTACTGACCATTTCATGTTCGCCCAGGCCAGCACATTATGTAACAGAACCTAGCGTCATTCCAGATCCGCCGATATCGACCCGGATTTATTTCTATCCAAACCAGGGCCAGACTGCAGAACAACAGGATCGCGACCGCTACGAATGCTATCTCTGGGCGGTGCAAAAGAGTGGTTTTGATCCAAGCTCGTCTCAATTGGTTCCTCACCAGAGAGTCCTGGTCACGCCGGAGCCCCCGACCGGGTATGACACTGTTGCCGGTGCGGCGACTGGTGCTATCCTTGGTGCGATCATTGGTTCGCCGGGGAGTACGGGCGAAGGGGCCGTCATCGGGGCGTTGGCGGGGGCTGCTATCGGTGCCTCATCGGATGCGGCACGTCAGGAGCAGGCTGACCGGGTTCAGAGCCGGTATGACCAGCAGACGGCAAAACGCTACTCCGACCAGGAGCGGAAGGCCAGGAATTATCGTCGTGCCATGTCCGCATGTCTCGAAGGGCGTGATTATACCGTACACTGAAACAACTGAAAGATGGATAGTTCGACGACCTCCTGGAAAAGGATAAGACCATGAAGATCAAGCGGATCGCAATTTTCGGACTCTTGCTGATGTTGAGCTTATCGCTTGTCGCAGGCCCGGCATGGGCCGATCGTCGACCTCGGCGTGATGATCCAAGGTCAGGTAAACATTACAAGGAACGAGGTTACATCCTCGATAAGCGCTATAGTCACAACCGCTACTATCCACCGCGCAGGGCCGTGGTCAAGGCGTTGCCACGCGGCTACCGGGTCATTCCACATCACAGAACAGACTACTACTTTTACGGCGGGGTCTGGTACCGTCCGTCCGGTTCGTACTTTTCGGTGGTTGTCCCTCCGATCGGCCTGATTGTACCGATCCTGCCCCACTTCTACACAACGATCTGGGTTGGCGGCCTCCCCTACTACTATGCTGCGGGCACCTATTATACGTGGCACCCGCGAGAAAGAGGCTACATCGTAACGGCACCACCACCCGCATCCGCGGTCATTGAAGAACCGGAAGTTCCGTCTCCGTTGTATATTTATCCCAAGTTGGGACAAAGCGAGCAGCAGCAGGCAACGGACCGTTATGAATGCCATCGCTGGTCGGTAGACCAGACCGGCTTTGACCCGACTCAACCTGGCGGCAATGTCCCTGCAGCCGAAAATGAGAGCAGGCGCGCTGATTATCAAAGGGCCATGAAGGCCTGCCTTGAAGCACGCGACTATAGTGTTCAGTAGAGAGAAAATGCCATTCAAAGTTTATCTCAAAAGGGACATCCATCAGGGTGTCCCTTTTGAGTAACCCCGTAGCCTTGGCATAAAAAAGGTGATTGATGCTTCCATCAACCACCCGAGCCGGTCTATTGCATGGGAATACCGTGGAAGTCCCCGGATCAGTTCTGCGTTAAAAAATGTGCTTCGTAGCTGTCTTCAAGCTTCTGCAGCAACCTGGTCTGTTCATCACCGAGGCGTTTAAACACTGCACTCATCGGCGCTCCGGTGCAGGCCTTGCTCATGTTGTGGTAAAACTCTATGGCTTCCGTTACCATGTGAACCGAATAAGACAAGGCATCACGCGCATCGGCATCGGCTGACAGCTGCTTTTTGCCGAACCGTGGATCGAGATGCATGGTCGGAACTGCGACATGCAGTTCAAGGTCGTCAATTGTTCCTTCGAGCAGGGCTTTCTCGATCTGCTGTTTTTGATTGAGTTTACCAAGGGCGGCTTCCCTGAGAATGTCCTTGGCATGTGTACTTTCAACAGCCTGGATCGCTCCGAGAAAGTCGCTAAAAATTGTATTCTCCATCTCGATCGCTTTTTCCAGCGCAGTTTCCAGAGTAAAACAAATCTGACTCTGCTCATTCATGGCTCCACCTCCATCCGATCAGTAGGGGTTCCGTTATGCCGCTCTTCACGAGTTGTCACTTCTCGCAACATTAAATACCGTCCTTGAATTGTATCAATGATTTAAAACCTTGCTACTGATTCCTGGAGTTTTTAATTGCGATGCAGTGAGATGGGAAACCCCCTTTGGCCGGCGCTGCGGCAGAGGAGCTTGCTACCGAGCATCCAGATTCGTAACTATTCAGCTGTCTGACTAACCGCACAGCATGTGGGCTATAGCTGTTGCTTGCGGGAAGTTAAGTGACAACATTGGACGCAGGCAATGGCTGTAGACTACATGCCCTCGCTGAGATGCTGAGTAGTTACCCAGATTCTTGACAAACACCGTAAAGTGATATATTACATCCAATATGACAGTATTTGAAATTTTCTGCTGAGATGGGACTCCTCACCATGCCGATTCCACTGAATTCCAAACCGATCAATCGCTTCAGTATGCGTGAAGAGGTCTACAGCACCCTGCTCACCTGGATTATGGAGGGCGAGCTTCGCCCCGGCGAAAAAATTCTGGACAAAGAGCTTGCTGAAAAAATGGGGGTCAGCCGCACCCCGGTTCGTGAAGCCTTGAGAAGGCTGGAGGATAAAGAGCTGATCGAGTCTTCGGCTAACCGCTGGACCCGGGTGGCAGAAATCTCGATCGAAGAACCTGAAATGATCTACCCGATCATCTGGACTCTGGAAGAACTGGCCGTTGCCCAGGCCCTGGCAAACCTCACGGAAGCAGATTTCAGGAAAATGGCAGATGCCAACCGGGCGCTTGGTGAAGCGCTGAGCGAAGCTGACCCTGTTAAAGCCTCCTGGGCTGATGCACTCTTTCACGATGTCTATATCGAACGATCCAACAACCATTATCTGATCAACATTCTTCAAGACCTTAAAATCAGGTACCGGCGCGTGGAAGTCACCTATTTTGAAGGGAGTGCCTGCGCCAGAGACTCTCACGATGAGCATTGCCGCATCCTAGAGGCTCTGAAAGCGCAGGATCTCGCCCTGGTCCAGTCTTTGATCCGGTCCAATTGGCAAAGCAGCCTGAAACGATTGCAGGATATTGAACGTGAAACCAGCACCGATTAATTGGCGCAAAACGCCTTAACTCTGAACAATTGAGGAACACCCATGGCTATTGATTTTCAAAAAGTAATGCAGAAAGCGGAAGAGCTCAGACCTCAGATTTCAGCTTTTTTAAGGGATATGGTTGCCATCCCCAGTGAGAGCTGTGATGAGGAAAAAGTTGTCCAGAGGATCAAGCAGGAAATGGAGGCCGTCGGTTTCGATAAGGTGGAAATCGATCCCATGGGCAACATCCTCGGCTATATCGGAACCGGCAAACACCTGATTGCCATGGATGCCCATATTGACACGGTCGGCATCGGCAACCGTGAAAACTGGCAGCACGACCCCTACACCGGCTATGAGGATGACGAAATCATTTTCGGCCGGGGGACCAGCGACCAGGAAGGCGGCATGGCTGCCATGGTTTACGCCGCCAAGATCATCAAAGATCTCGACCTGGCTGGCGACTACACGCTGCTGGTTACCGGCACCGTGCAGGAAGAGGATTGCGATGGCCTCTGCTGGCAGTACATCATCGAGGAGAGCAACATCAGGCCGGAATTTGTCGTGTCGACCGAACCGACCTCCCTGGGTGTTTACCGGGGGCAGCGCGGCCGCATGGAAATCCTGGTTTCCGTTGACGGGGTCAGTGCGCATGGCTCGGCCCCGGAGCGGGGCGACAATGCCATTTTCAAAATGGCTCCTATCCTTACGGAACTTCAAGAACTGCATCTGCGTTTGAAAGACGACCCCTTCCTGGGCAAGGGCTCCCTTACGGTTTCTGAAATTTTCTACACGTCACCGTCGCGTTGCGCGGTGGCAGACGGATGCTCCGTCTCGGTTGACCGGCGCCTGACCCAGGGTGAAACCTGGGAAAACGCCCTGGAGGAAATCCGGCAGCTGCCTGCTGTCAAGCAGGCTGGCGGCAAGGTCACCATGTACGATTATAAACGGCCCTCCTATACAGGTCTGGTCTACCCGACCGAGTGCTATTTCCCTTGCTGGGTCCTGGACGAAGACCACGCGGCCTGCCAGACCCTGGTCGAGTCGTATACGTCCCTGTTCAATGAAGATCCCGTGGTGGACAAATGGACCTTTTCCACCAACGGCGTCTCCATTATGGGCCGCTACGACATCCCTTGCATCGGTTTCGGCCCCGGTCATGAAGACCAGGCGCACGCACCCAACGAGGTGACCTGGAAGGAGGAACTGGTCAAGGCGACGGCCATGTATGCCGTGATTCCTTCCCTCTATGTGGAGAAATACACGTAACGATTCAGCTGTCTGACTAACCGCACAGCATGTGGGCTATAGCTGTTGCTTGCGGGAAGTTAAGTGACAACATTGGACGCAGGCAATAGCTGTAGACCACATGCCCTCGCTGAGACACTGAATAGTTACAAATATACAGGGTAGTCAGAGTACTGATAAGGACGAAAGAGAAGCGATGCCTGAACGAGTGGTGATAGCCATAGGCGGGAACTCCCTGATCAAGGACGACCGCTGCGAGATTGACGATCAGCTCAACGCTGTGCGGGAGACAGCCGCGTTTATCACCGATTTCATTGAACTCGGCTACGAAGTTGTCCTGACGCACGGCAACGGACCCCAGGTCGGCTTTATCCTGAGGCGCTCCGAACTTGCTTTTGAAGCGGGTGAACTCCATTTCGTGCCGCTGAAAAATTGCGTGGCCGATACCCAGGGGGCCATCGGCTACCAGATCCAGGAGTCGTTGTACAACACCTTCAGGGCCAGGGGGATTCACAAAGAGGCAACGACTTTGGTCACCATGGTGGAAGTCGATCCGGACGACCCGTCATTTGCCGACCCGACCAAGCCGATCGGCGTCTTTTATCCTGAAGAGAAGATGGCGTCCCTGACGGAGAAGCATCCCGACTGGCATATGGTCTTCCAGGATGGCAAAGGCTACCGGCGCGTGGTTCCTTCACCTCGGCCCATAAGGATTGTCGAAATCGAGGCGATCCGCACCATGCTCGCCGCCGGGTTCTGCGTCATTGCCGGCGGCGGCGGCGGGATTCCCGTTGTCAGGGACAGCCAGGGCAACCTGTCGGGCGTCAACGCCGTCATTGACAAGGACCTGTCGACGGCCCTGCTGGCATCAGAATTGTCCGCTGATCTGCTGATCATTTTAACGGCCGTGGAGAACGTCTTCATCGATTTCAACAAACCGACCCAGAGATCCCTGCATCGCATGACTGCTGCAGAGGCCAAGCAGTATATGGCCGAGGGTGAGTTCGCCACCGGCAGCATGCGGCCGAAAGTTCAGGCCGCCCTGAACTTTCTTGAGCGGGGAGGCAAGCGTGCCATTATCACCTCCCCGGATCATCTGGTAAAAGCGGTCCAGGAGGATCGCGGGACCCATATCGTCCCCTGACCTGAGGAAATAGAAGTTCTAGGAGTCTTTGAATGACAGAAGCAAAACAAACCCTGATGTACACCCTGGCCAGTCGGCTGAACTGGCTGGTGGAGCGTGTCTGTGCCCTTCTGGTGGGGCTCATGGTGCTGGTGATCTGGTTTGGAGTGGTTGAACGCTACTTCCTCCACCTGGGATTTACCTGGACGGAAGAATTCTCCAGGTATGTGATGATCTGGGCGGCCTTGCTGGCGGTCTCCTGCGGAGCTTATTACCGGGAGCACATCGGCCTTAATATCGTGAAGCGGCGCCTCCCTGAGCAAGGCGCCAGCATCCTTGCTGTCAGCCTCGATCTGATCAGCCTGGCCTTTTTCCTTTTCCTGACCTGGTACGGCATCGGCATGGCCCGGGCGGGGCTTGGTCAGTATGCGACCATCTTCGGCATAACTATGGTGGTTCCCTTTGCCGCGGTGCCGGTCTCAGCCGCGCTTACCGCCTTTCAGATTTTTGCTGCAATGCTGCATGGCCAGGAGCCCATGGTCAAGACGATAACGAATTAGAGGAAGATCCTATGATCACTGTTCTTGTAATTTTTTTCTTTTTTATTCTTCTGGGGCTGCCCATTGGCGTGACCTTGGGTGTTGCCGGTGTCGTCGGGCTTTTGCAGATCGGGGGGGAGAATTTTCTGATGATGGCCCCCAAACGCTTTTTCGAGGGGCTTGATCTCTTCACCTTCATGGCCATGCCCTTTTTTATCCTGGCCGGGGAGATCATGAACCGCTCGGGTATCACGCTAAAACTGGCCGCTTTTGCCGATGCTCTGGTCGGCTACCTGCGGGGGGGGCTGGCTCATTCCAACATGATTGCTTCGGTCTTGTTTGCCGGCATGACCGGTGCTGCCGTGGCTGATACTGCGGCTTTCGGCAATACCCTGGTTCCGGCAATGGTCAAGAAAGGGTACACACGACCTTTCTCCTGTGCGGTGACGGTTGCCGGTTCCATCATCGGACCGACCATCCCACCGTCCAACCTCATGGTCATTTACGGATCGCTGATGGGCGTTTCCATCGCCGGGCTGTTTGCTGCAGGCATCCTGCCCGGTCTGCTGATCTGTGTCTTGTGCATGGGGGTGATCGCCCTTTTGGGGAAACGACTGAATCTCCCGAAAAGCGAGGAGAGATTCAACCTGCTGCGCATTTTTTGGGCCTTCAAATCAAGCTTCCTCGCCATCCTGATGCCGGGTATCATTCTGGGCGGTATCCTGTTCGGAATCGTCACTCCCACGGAAGCTGCCGCCATTGCGGTTTTCTATGCACTGTTCATCGGTATCGTCGTCTATCGGGCGCTCTCCTTTGCGGATATCGTGGAGATGCTGATCAGAACGGCCAGGATCACCGGCATCGTTTTTTTGATCATTGCCAGTGCGTCGATTTTAAGCTGGTGGATGACCTTCATGCAGATCCCTCAAAAAATAGCGGCCTTCTTCCTATTTTTATCCAATGACCCGAATGTGATTATTGCCTTGATTCTGCTGCTGCTGTTGGCCGTCGGCATGTTCATGGACATCAATGCCGCGTTGATCATCCTGGCTCCGGTGCTCGGTCCGCTCACAAAAACGATCGGTATGGATCCGGTGCATGCCGGCATCATGATTGTTCTGGCATTGAATATCTCCCTGATGACACCGCCTGTGGGCGCCTGTCTGTTCGTGATGTCGTCAGTGACCGGTGAACGGATCGAGAATATCAGCATGGCTTTGATCCCCTTCCTGGTCGTGGAGGTTGCCATCCTCTTTTTAGTCGCATTCTGGGATGACCTGACTATGTTTATCCCGGGATTGCTGATGTAGTGCTTCATTCAACCCGTATTGGACTGGCAAGTTTTTCAACGGCGCACCGCATTCTGCACGAGAAGGTGTCTTCATCAACGGCAACGGAGTTGCCCCAACATTAGGAGACGAAGATGAAAACTGCAAAACAGATGATCGTAGTCCTCATGATCGCTTTTTTTGCTGTCGCTGGCTTCTCAGGAACAGCCCTCGCAGCAAAAACCCTCAAGATGCACCATCTGAACAAGGATGACCCTTTTGACAATCCCACCGGTGCCATGGCAACGGTCTTCAAAAGCCTCGTCGAAGCCGGGACCAACGGTTCGGTCCAGGTACAGACCTTCCCCAGCGGCCAGTTGGGCAAAGACAAGGATGTCGTACAGCAGGTCAAGGCCGGTGTCATTCAAGCCGGTATCCACTCGGTCGGCGGCTTTGCATCGATTTATCCTCTGATCGGCATTCTGGATGTTCCCTTCGCATTTTCGAATATCAGCAAAACCTACGAAGTTTTCGACGGACCCTTCGGTGCGAAACTGGCGGCGGATATTGACAAAAAAACCGGTCTCCATACCCTCGGCTTCGGTGATTCCGGTGGCTTTTTTCATCTGACCAACTCCAAGCGCCCGATTCACTCCCCGGCTGACATGGCCGGCGTGAAAATCCGGACCATGGGTCTGGATACCCACAAGGCGATTATTACCGCCATGGGCGGCCAGCCGGCCGCTATCGCCTGGTCGGAAGTTTATACGGCCCTGCAGACCGGCGTTGCCGATGGCCAGATGAACCCGATCCCCATCATTGCTTTTGCCAAATTCCAGGAAGTTCAGAAATACCTGACCCTGAGTGGGCACATTTTCGCTCCCTACGTCTGGGTTATGAATAACGATTTCTGGAACAGCCTCACTGACAGTGAAAAGAACGTGGTCGCCTATGCGGCACAGTCCGCCATCGTTGCCGGCCGCGGCATGGGACGTGTGATCGAAGCCTCCGACCGGGGCTTGGCAGAGCTTTCCAAGAACCTCAAAGTCAACACGCTGACGGCCGCTGAAAAAGAGGAGTTCAGGAAAGTTGCCGCTCCAGCGGTTAAAAAGCTGATTGCCGAGAAATTCGGTCCTGAAGGTGAAGCGCTCATGAATGATTTTCTTGAGGCGGTCAAATAAACCCGAACAGTGAATGACCCGCAGTCTCCGGGGAGGGTGTCCTCCCTGGAGGCTTGTTTCAAGCTTTTCGTGCACGCTGCGTGTTGCTAGACAGCCAGGGGCCTAGCCCGGCCCCGGAGACCGGAACATGGAGTTCAACTATAGCTGCAGTCAATGCAGCAAAACCTTTGCAATCAGGCCGGAGCTGACCCTTTGTCCTGATTGCTCGAAAAACCAGGCAGAGGATCAGCCGCTGAGTGGTGTGCTGGAGGTGGAACTCCATGGTGCGGCAAGCGAGGGGTTTGATGTCTTTGATCTGCTGCCGGTCGAAGCAGAATACTTCCCCCCGGCCCCGGTGGGGAACACCCCGTTGTGGGAACCGAAAAATCTGAGAGAACACACAGGTTTTCATCGCCTCTTTATTAAAGACGATGGCGCCAATCCCACCTCTTCATTCAAAGACAGGGCGTCGTTTCTGGTCTCTGCTTTTGCAAAAAAATTCGATATCCAGGACATCGCCCTGGCATCGACCGGCAATGCCGGTTCATCCATGGCGGGGATCGGCGCTGCCGCGGGCCAGGCCATCACCCTGTTTCTGCCCGAAGCGGCTCCGGCGGCAAAACTTGTCCAGGCGCTTCAATATGGAGCGACAGTTTACCGGGTCAAGGGGAACTATGATCTGGCCTACGATATTTCCCTGGAATTTTCACAAAGAAAAGGGGGCATGAATCGCAATACGGCCTACAATCCCATGACCATCGAAGGCAAGAAAACCGTCTCCCTGGAGCTTTTCAAACAGCTTGGGCAGGCGCCGGACGTGGTGTTCGTTTCGGTGGGGGACGGCTGCATCCTGTCCGGGGTCTATAAAGGCTTCAGGGACCTGCTGCAGTTGGGGCTGATCAGCACGATGCCGAAAATTATCGGTGTGCAGGCCGAAAACTCCAGTGCCATGTGTCGGGCATTGGCGACCGGCAGGTTCGAAGCTGTCCCTACCTTTACTGTGGCTGATTCCATTTGCGTGGATGTGCCCCGCAATGGGTTCCATGCCCTGGCCCAGGTCAAAAAATTCAAGGGGTCGTTGATGACGGTCTCGGACGAAGAGATCATCCAGGCCCAGGCAAAACTTTCAGCGAGTACGGGGCTGTTTACTGAACCTGCCGGTGCGGCGGCCTTTGCAGGGTTTCTCAAGACGCTTCCCGAACTTGACCCGCAGGCGTCCATTGTCGTCCTGGCAACCGGCAACGGCCTGAAAGATAGTGAAGCAGCAAGGCGAGGCATCAACGTGCCTGCAACCTTAATAACCTCAATTGATGACATTCTTTAATAAGGACTGATCCGTGATTGATCTCACTCTGCATCCAGAGACACTTGAAAAAAATATCGCCTATTGTCGGGAGAAGGGCATCACCCTGCCGACCTTTGACATGATGAAGCATCCGGAAAAGGTGCCCGATAAAATCAAGGCGCAGCTTGAAGCAACCGGTTTATGGGATCTGCACCCGGCCAATCTCTACAGGATCACCTGGAACAACGAACCCAGGGATGCCGGTGGCCTCTTCGGCGACGTCAATCATTTCCTGCTGCCGCCAGAGCTTACCGGATGCAAGGCCACCATCATCATGCTGGCTGGACGCTGGTTCCCCACCGGCGCCCACAAGGTCGGCGCGACCTTCGGCTGCCTGGCCCCCACGCTGGTCACCGGTCAGTTTGATCCTCAGAAGACCAAGGCGGTCTGGCCATCGACCGGAAATTACTGCCGTGGCGGCGCCTACATCTCCGCTTTACTGGCTTGCAACGCGATCGCCATCCTTCCCGAAGAAATGTCCAGGGAGCGCTTTGAATGGCTGAGTCAAGTCGCCGGCCAGGTCATTGCGACCCCGGGATGCGAGTCGAATGTCAAAGAGATCTTCGATAAATGCTGGGAGTTGAGAAAATCCGGCGAGGATCTGAGGATCTTCAATCAGTTTGATGAAATGGGCAATCCCCTGTGGCATTACGCTGTGACCGGCAATGCGGTCGAGACCCTGCTCGGTCAGTACCTGACTGAAGGTAAGCGCTTTGCCGGCTACGTCTCTTCGTCCGGTTCCGGCGGGACTCTGGGGGCTGGTTACTACCTGAAGCGGAAGTTTCCCCGCTCCAAGCTGGTGGCGGCTGAAGCCCTGCAGTGCCCGACCCTGCTTTACAATGGATTCGGCGCCCACCGCATTGAAGGGATTGGCGACAAGCATGTCCCCTGGGTGCACGACTGCAAAGAGACCGATTTTGCTGTCGGCGTCGATGACGAGGTCCCCATGCGGGCGCTGCGGCTGTTCAATGAGTCGGTGGGGCGCAAGGCCCTGGTCGCCAACGGCGTGGATGAGCGCCTGACACAGCAGCTCGACCTGCTCGGCATCTCCGGCATTGGCAACCTGGTTGCCGCGATCAAGTTTGCCAAGTACAACGAGCTGACCGAGGATGACATTGTTGTCTCAATCGCGACGGACTCCATGCAGCTCTACGGTTCAAGGCTCAGCGAACTCGAGCAGGAACGGGGTGCTTACACGGACGCCGATGCCCAAAGGGACATTGAGCTGATCAATGCGATTGCCATTGATCATACCAAAGAGCTTTCCTATTACGACCGGAAAACCGTGCACAACCTGAAATACTACACCTGGATCGAACAGCAGGAGCGGGATGTGCAGGAGCTCAACGCGCAATGGTATGACCATGACGATTACTGGGCTCCGATGTTTGACCAGGTCGACGCTATCGACGATCTGATCACGGAATTCAATGACCGGGTCGGCCTTCTATAGTACCTGAATCCGTGAGTAGCCAAGGCCCCAGGTGTAATCGACACCCGCACTGGATATTTAATAGAACATATCTTCAAGATGGAGAACAGCATGGACAGAGCCACTATTCAAGCACAGATCAAGCAACTGGCAGCGCTCAAGACGGAAGGGATGTATCTGGACGATTTCCTGTTGACCTGGGACCGCAGCGATGACGAGATCGCGGCAGTCTTCCAGGTGGCCGAAATCCTCATGGGCATGCGCAAAGACAATATATCCGCGCGTGCATTTGACAGCGGTCTGGCCGTCTCCCTGTTCAGGGACAATTCCACGCGCACCCGTTTCAGCTATTCCAGCGCCAGCAACATGCTCGGGCTCAGCGTCCAGGACCTGGATGAAGGCAAGTCACAGATTGCCCACGGTGAAACGGTACGCGAAACCGCCAACATGGTTTCGTTCATGGCCGACGTGATCGGCATCCGGGACGACATGTACATCGGCAAGGGCAATGCCTACATGCGCGAAGTGGCCGCTTCGGTCAGCCAGGGCTATGCAGCCGGGATCCTGGAGCAGCGTCCGACCCTGGTCAACCTGCAATGCGACATTGACCACCCCACCCAGTCGATGGCGGACACCTTGCACCTGATCCGTCATTTCGGTGGTCTGGATAAGCTCAAAGGCAAGAAAATCGCCATGTCCTGGGCCTACTCCCCTTCATACGGCAAACCATTGTCGGTCCCCCAGGGGGTCGTGGGCCTGATGACCCGCTTCGGCATGGATGTTGTGCTGGCTCACCCGGAAGGCTATGAGGTCATGCCTGAAGTTGAAGCCATTGCCAGCAAGAACGCGGAACTTTCCGGCGGTTCGTTCACGAAAACCGGTTCCATGGCAGAGGCCTTCGAAGGGGCCGACATCGTCTACCCGAAGAGCTGGGCGCCCTTCAACGCCATGGAAAAACGGACCGACCTCTATGGCAATGGCGACATGGAGGGCATCAAGTCCCTGGAAAAAGAACTGCTGGTGCAAAATGCCAATTTCAAGGAATGGGAATGCACCGAAGAGCTCATGGGACTGACCAAGGACAAGAGTGCCCTGTACATGCACTGTCTGCCGGCAGATATAACCGGGGTCAGCTGCGAGCAGGGTGAAGTTGCTGCATCGGTGTTCGACCGCTACCGGGATCCCCTGTATTTCGAAGCCAGCTATAAACCCTATGTGATTGCAGCCATGATTTTCCTGGCCAAGTTCGGCAACCCGTCGGAAAAGCTTCAGCAGTTGCTGCAGCGTGGTGACAAGCGGATTTTCTAGAAGGGGCAACGCACATTCTGCGGC
>DAOVNV010000203.1 GCA_030630015.1 Desulfuromonadales bacterium
CCTCTTGCAGCAGGGTCCGGAGAGCCTCGCCCTTTTTCATGCATTCGAACCATTCTTTTTCCGGGATCGAGTCGGCGACGATGCCGGCGCCGGTCTGGTAGGTCAACTTTTGACCGATCCGTTGGAAGCTGCGGATCAGGATATTCAGATCCATGCTTCCACAGGCGCTGATGTAACCGACACTGCCAGTATAGCTGCCCCGTCCGACCGGTTCCAGTTCATCGATAATTTCCATACAACGTTTTTTCGGGGCCCCGGTAATGGTTCCACCCGGGAAGGTGGCACGCAGCAGGTCGAAAGGACCGCAGTCAGTTTTGAGACGCCCGCGGACATTGGAAACGATGTGGGTGACATGGGAATAGCGCTCCAGTACCATCAATTCATCGACCTCAACCGTTGCCGCTTGGCAGACTTTTCCCAAATCATTGCGCTCCAAATCGAGCAGCATGATGTGCTCGGCGCGCTCTTTCGGGTGGCCGAGCAGTTCCTTTCCCAACCGTTGATCTTCCGGAAGTGTGTAGCCTCGCGGCCGGGTTCCGGCGATCGGACGGGTTTCCGCCAGCCCGTTATACAGGGACACCAATCGTTCCGGTGAGCTGGAAATAATCTCGATGCCGGGAAATTTGAGCAGGCAGGCAAATGGGGAGGGGTTGATGGTCCGCAGGCGACGATAAAGTTCCGTCGATGCTCCCTCAAGCTGTCCGTCAAAACGGCAGGAGAGGTTGACCTGATAAATGTCTCCCGCGGCAATGTAGTCCTTGCCTCGCTGGACCATCATCTCAAATTGTTTTTGCGGGATGAGCGGTCGCGGCAGTTCTGTGCATTTAAGAAATTGTTCGGCCAATGGGCGTTGAGAACGGCGGATGCCCTCCTCAAGAGTCGGTAGGTCGATGCTGTGATCCAGTGAAGCAAGGGTCAGCTGCCCATTGCTGTGATTGTAGACGGCGGTGAGGTCGACCCATAACAGCTCCAGTTCGGGAAGCGGGATGTCCCGGTGTGCCGATTGTGGCAAGTCTTCGATCTGGCTGGCCAGATCATAAGCGAAGTAACCGAAAAAGCCTCCCGGAAAAGGGGTTTCCGAAGCTGCCGTGACCGATCGCCGGTTGAGAATGTCGGCGAGAAGGGTAAGGGGATCACCCTCGAGCCGTGTCGTCAGTCCACCGTTGTGACAGGAGAGAATCCCGGCTTGCGACTGGTAGTGTTCCCTAACGCGTAGCGGGACAATTGAGTAGCGACCGGTTTTCGGCAACGGGTTCAACGATTCGAGCAGGCCCGGTCCCGTTGGGCAGACATCAAGGTAGAGCGCCAAAGGATCGAAGTGTGCGAGGTGGAAACTATGGGTGTTGATCGCCATCGAATATCGCAAAAGTAAAAAGGGGTCAGCTGTTAACAGCCAACCCCTTGATTTTTTGGTGGAGCTACTGGTCCATCGGTTGTTGTAGTTTGATTTTATGAGCCAGTAATAGCAAAAACAGGATAAAGAGTACAGCGCCCAGATAAAAATACTCCTGCTTCACCATAAGGACAATAAAGCCACAATGCTGCCCGCGGTCGGAGTAGTCTGAGGTTGAGGTGATGGGGGAAAGGAGAGACAACCAATATTTACATCCCGACCGAAATATCCTATATTGTTTACGTTTTTTGATTTTATCCAGGGAGCTTGGATGTATGCAGTATCTGGAGGGGCCGGATTAGAGAACTGATGACCGTCTGTGCCGGTGTGAGCCGATCTGGCGGTTTTTTTGTATTTCTGATGCATTTGTTTCGTCGAAGGTTATAAATTGCGAGGGTAAAAATGGACAATCCATTTTTTGATCAGCCAATCCTGAATTCACCCTATGATTATCCAATCAGACACTGGGAACTTGATGATCAGGGACAGCCGACGCAGCAGATTATTGATAAAAGGCGTCGTGCTGAGTTCATCACCCCTATCCCTAAACCTAAAAAACGTAAAGGCAAGGCGGACCAGCAACAACTGTTTGCAGATGCTGCGATTTCGACAGCAGCCCAGCAGTACGATCCGACTTCAATCATCAATGCCTTGCGCCACCATGTGGATAAATGGCGCAGCATCCCAAATCCCAATGACTGGAAGGTCACTCCAGAGACAGCACGCCTGCTTCAGTACTGGCGGCACCATCAGTTTAATGATATTCGACCATTCTTCTGCCAGGTTGAAGCAGCCGAGACGGCCATCTGGCTGATCGAGGTCGCTCCGAACAACAAGGCGGGAAAAGGCTTCCTGGAGCATCTTGCTAACGCGAACAACGATGCCAATCCTGAGCTGATGCGATTGGCGTTGAAGCTGGCGACCGGTGCGGGGAAAACCACTGTCATGGCGATGCTGATTGCCTGGCAGACCATCAATGCTGTACGGCGTCCCAACAGCAAAAAGTTCACTCGGGGCTTTCTGATCGTGGCTCCCGGCCTCACCATTCGTGATCGCCTGCGTGTTTTGCAACCCAATGACCCGGACAGCTATTATCAAAGTCGCGAGATTGTTCCGCAAGATATGCTGGCTGATCTTGACCGGGCGAAGATTGTTATCACCAACTATCACGCATTCAAACTGCGTGAGCGTATGGAACTGTCGAAGGGTGGGCGCTCACTTCTCCAGGGTCGTGGCGAGGCTCTCAACACCCTCGAAACCGAGGGGCAAATGCTCCAGCGGGTTATGCCTGACCTGATGGGGATGAAAAACATTCTGGCGATTAATGATGAGGCGCACCATTGTTATCGGGAAAAGCCCAACGATGATGTGGATGATTTGAAAGGTGACGAGAAGAAGCAGGCCCAGAAAAATAGTGAAGCGGCACGACTCTGGATCACTGGTCTAGAAATTGTCAAACGCAAGCTGGGCCTCACACGGGTCATTGATTTGTCGGCGACGCCGTTTTTCTTGAGCGGTTCCGGTTATGCCGAGGGCACTTTGTTCCCCTGGACCATGAGTGACTTTTCGCTGATGGACGCTATTGAATGCGGCATCGTCAAACTGCCGCGTGTGCCGATTGCTGACAACATACCAGGCGATGAAATGCCGATGTTCCGTAATCTGTGGGAGCACATCGGCAAGAAAATGCCCAAGAAGGGACGAGGTAAAGCGGAGTCCTTAAACCCGTTGGATTTGCCCCCGCAACTGCAAACCGCGCTTAACGCCCTCTACGGGCATTATGAAAAAACCTTCGACCTCTGGCAGCAAGAGGACATCAGTGTCCCGCCCTGCTTTATCGTCGTTTGTAATAACACCGCGACCTCAAAGCTGGTTTACGACTATATTTCCGGATTTGTACAACAAAACAAGGATGGCACCGGGAAACTTCATGAAGGGAGACTGCCATTATTTCGCAACACCGACGAACACGGTAACCCTCTTGCTCGGCCTCGCACCTTACTGATCGATAGTGAGCAGCTCGAATCAGGTGAAGCACTGGATAAAAACTTTCGCGAGATGGCCTCGTTCGAGATTGACCGCTTCCGTCGCGAAATTGTCGAACGGACTGGCGATCGCCGTCAGGCAGAAAACATCACCGACCAGGATCTGCTGCGCGAAGTTATGAATACCGTCGGCAAGCATGGCCGACTTGGTGGGTCGATCCGCTGTGTTGTCTCGGTCTCCATGCTCACCGAAGGTTGGGACACCAACACCGTCACTCATGTTCTCGGGGTGCGGGCATTTGGCACCCAACTGCTATGTGAGCAGGTCATTGGCCGTGCTCTGCGGCGGCAATCTTACGAACTGAATGAGGACGGCCTGTTCAATACGGAATATGCCGATGTTCTGGGGATTCCCTTCGACTTCACGGCTAAACCGGTTGTCTCTCCCCCCCAACCACCACGCCAAACAATCCAGGTCAAGGCGATTCGGCCAGATCGTGACGCACTGGAAATCAGATTCCCTCGGGTTGCCGGTTACAGAACCGAACTTCCTGAGACAAGGCTGTCGGCTGCATTCAATGATGAATCATCGATGGTGCAGACTCCGGATCTGGTCGGTGCAACAGAATCAGGCAACTCCGGGATCATTGGTGCGCCGGTCGACCTGAACCTGGTTCATACAGGAGACATCCGGCCATCACAGATCGTCTATGAACTGACATCTCATCTGGTGCTGACCAACTGGCGAGATGCCAATGGCGAGCCTCAGCTTACCTTGTTTGGTCAACTTAAACGC
>DAOVNV010000023.1 GCA_030630015.1 Desulfuromonadales bacterium
AACCCAGCTCAGTCCATTTCGGCAATGCATTGCTCCGCCATCGCCACAGCTTCACTGCTGCCGATAAAAACCGGTGCCCGGTCGTCAATTTTTTCCGGTCGGATATCGAGAATTCGCCGGCGGCCATCAGAAGCGGCGCCACCGGCCTGCTCTATCAGATAGGCCATCGGGTTCAACTCGTAAAGCAGACGCAATTTCCCTTCGGGTGCATTTTTCAGGTGAGGATACATGAACAGACCACTGCGTTTTATCAGAACCTGGTTGATATCCGGGACGAAGCCTCCGGAATAGCGTAGTTTGGCCCCATTAGTCTCCAGGTATTGAGCAAACTTCTCGGTTCCAGCGGAATACTGGCTACGCTGGCCGCCCGGGGAATAAATCCTGGCTCGGCCTTCATCCATCCGGATATTTTCATAATTGAGAGTATATTCCATCAGGCTGTTCATACCGAATTCGTGAACACCATTACCCGTGGAATACACCAAAGTCGTGCGCGGCCCGTACAATATATACATGGCAGCAACCTGCTCACGGCCGGGACGCATCAAGCTGCAGCCCCGGTAAATCGAGACAATCGTTCCGACAGCCAGGTTGACATCAACCAGGGAAGATCCGTCCAGGGGATCGAACGCAACCGAAAACTTTCCTTCACAATCCGGGTCGACCTCGACGATGTCATCACGCTCCTCAGACGCGATGTTGGCAACAACACCAGAATGGGCCAGACGCTTGGTGATAATCCGGTCTGAGAGGACATCGAGGGCCAACTGTTCTTCCCCATAGAGATTGGATGTTCCGGCCATGCCAAGGTCACCGGTACTGATCGCGTTGATGATATACTTGGATGCATCGGCAATCTCGCAGATCAGGCGGGTCAGGTCACGATCTTCGTCATGCTCCCGGAGGTGGCGTCGCAGATCAATTTGCAAAGGGGTGGCTCCGATTTCAGACATTTACACTTCTCCTGTTTCCGATTTTGTTGATACCTGCCGTTCGGCAGTTTAGACTAAAAACCAGCCCTGGGCAAGTATCAGCAACCTGAATCCGTGAGTATCCGATGGATCCTGGTTGGCTAGCCATACAGGCTTGACGATAAGATCAGAAATGATACTATAAACACACAGGATTATTGATAGTTCCCGACATTGGAGGTAGTCATGACGGAAAAGGACAAAATAGAAGAACAGGAGCCACAGGAAAAACCCGAAGCTACCGCACGACCTGATGAAGAAACTGGTCAACAGGAAGAGCATGATCGGTTGAAGGAAACCACAGAAAAGATCTGGGGCAGCACCAAAAGCGCCTGGAATACGGCAACCTTCAAGGCAAACCAGTACAAACGCCTGGTCCAGAAAAAAATTGATCTGTCGGCTCTCCACAAAAAGATCGGGGTCGCTCACGCCGATCTTGGCAAATTGATCGACGACCTGCGGGAAGTTGGGAAAAAGGGCATTATGACCCAGCCTGAAGTCAAGGAGATGTTCCAGAACATTGACAGTCTCAAGGCCTCTGCGGCAGCCCTCGAAGAGGAAATTGAAAATATCAAGGAGGCTCCCACCCCGGAAGCTCCTGATATAGAAAAGGGTGAATAAGGGTATCTATTCAGCTGTCTGACTAACCGCACAGCATGTGGGCTATAGCTGTTGCTTGCGGGAAGTTAAGTGACAACATTGGACGCAGGCAATGGCTGTAGACCACATGCCCTCGATGAAAGGCTGAATAGTTACGAATACGGTTGCTCCGAATAACCAGACACAGGAAGGGCTGACATAACGTCAGCCCTTTTCTTCAACCATTATCCGGGTATTTTTCTGCAAATCAATCAGATTTGAAGACATTTTCCCTGCTGGTCTCTTCCTTTGCCAACTTCTCCTGTCGTAGGTCATCAAGGGTCACCCCCTGCTCATCACACCACAGGCGGGTTGCACCGATCACGGCGAGCGGTATGCAGAAAAACTGGAAAAACGGGATAGCCAGTACCGCCATGACACCGCAGCCGAACCCTAGCATGAGGAATTTACGCGAGAAGATAAAACGGCGCTGGTCGTTAAAAAACTGGCGTTTGCGCACCATGACAAAACTGAGATATTCGACGCACAGGAAAAACAGGGTCAGAGAAATTGCCAGCACCGTATAGATGGCATTGCCGATGCCCGGCAGCAGGTTAAGCGGCAGGATCAGGATCATCACCACAACAAAAACCCACATCTTCCGCGCTTCCATCAGGACAGTTTTCCAGGCATCACTGAGAAACTGACGCAACGAGAAGCTTTCATCAATATTGCGACCGGCTAGCAAGGCCTCCGTGCGCTCGGAAAGCAGATCGTTGAAAGGTGAGGCAACCAGGTTGCCAACCACCGTAAAAGTGAAAAACACCAGGACGGAAGTCAGCAGGACTGCAACCACCCAGAGGAACCAGTGAAGCAGCGTCCAGTACCAAGCCTCTCCTTGCGGGATATACTCGACAACCGTGCTCCCGAAAAATTCAAGCCCGAGATAAACCGCTCCTGTAAAAACAGCAAGATTGATCAGGAACGGGATCAGGATATAGAGGATCAGACGAGGTTTGCTGCGCAACAGCAACAGGCTGCGGAAAGGACAGAAAAATCCTCGGCCAAAATTGCCAAGTGGGCTTTTATTGATCAGATTGTCCATATATAACTCCCTAGCACATGATTTTTCACAAGGATACTCGACATATCCTGGCGTATCAACTTGAAACAGAGGACAAACCATCCGAAGCCGATGATTATGCGCCGGCCCACTTTCTCGGGTTCCTGCCTATTTTGCAACCTCACAACTGCCTTAAATTTAGGCAATCATCTCACCTTCCAAAGCAAAAAATCAATTAACTAGCTGTATTTACTTAATATTAAATTCGGCACAAGAGTTGTATTAAGCATGCATGCTAAAGCAATGACGCCCAGGAGACTGTCGGACTATTCTTTGCTTCGGCCCGTGTGTACGGAGCCTGTCATAGTGGGGGATGTAAATAGCCCGACATCCTCCCAGCACAAACCACAACAGGGAGATTGTGACCATGGATTCCGCTGTTCAGTCTTTAACCCATTCAGGCGATGTTCTTTTTCTCATGCTCGGTGCCGTGATGGTCTTCGCCATGCACGCCGGGTTTGCCTTCCTGGAAGTTGGAACCGTCCGCACAAAAAATCAAACCAATGCGTTGGTCAAAATTCTGACCGACTGGTCAGTCTCCACGGTGATGTATTTCGCTATCGGCTATCCAATTGCTTACGGAGTCAACTTTTTCGGCTCAGCGGAAAGCCTGATTGCCGGCAATCAGGGTTACGAATTGGTCCGCTTTTTCTTCCTGCTCTGCTTTGCCGCCTGCATCCCGGCCATTATTTCCGGCGGGATTGCCGAACGGACCCGTTTCTGGCCGCAGGTTCTGGCTGGAGCCGTATTCGCCGGGATCACTTATCCGTTTTTTGAATCACTCATCTGGGGTAAAAACAGCGCCGTTCTGCAGGACTGGCTTGGGAAAAACCTGGGCGCCCCTTTCCATGATTTTGCTGGCAGCGTCGTTGTCCATTCCATGGGCGGTTGGCTGGCACTGCCGGCCATGCTTCTGCTTGGCCCCCGGATGGGGCGCTGGGTCCGTGGCAAGAGCCATGCAATTCCGATCAGCAATATCCCTTTCCTGGCCCTGGGCAGTTGGATTCTGGCGGTCGGCTGGTTCGGCTTCAACGTGATGAGCGCCCAGAACCTGTCGGGCATTTCCGGCCTGGTCGCCGTCAACTCCCTGCTTGCCATGGTCGGGGGCGTCCTGTTTGCCGTTATCTCAACAAAATGCGATCCCGGCTTCGCTCACAACGGCGCCCTGGCCGGCCTGATTGCCATCTGTGCCGGCTCGGACCTGGTCCATCCCATCGCTGCGTTCTTCATCGGCGGCATCGCATCGATGATTTTTGTCTACGGATTCCAGTGGGAACAGGAAAAACTCAAGATCGATGATGTTCTCGGTGTCTGGCCTTTGCACGGCATGATCGGTACCTGGGGCGGCATCTCGGCCGGAATCTTCGGTTACGAAGCCCTGGGCGGCCTGGGAGGCGTCTCATTCATGTCGCAGTTGGCCGGCAGTCTATTCGCCATCGTCTACGCTCTGGCCACCGGCTTCCTGGTCTACGTGATCATCGTCAAAGGGATCGGCTTCCGCCTGGACGACGAAGAGGAGTTCCGTGGATCAGACCTTTCGATTCACCAGATCACGGCTTACCCGGAAGAGAAGGTCTCTCGATAGCAATCAAGGTACGAGGAACGAGGTACGCAGGACGAGAAAGGTATAATCCTCGAGTACAAAAGATTTGTTTTTCGCGTTCCGCGCTTGTCACGCCATAGCCTTGGCGACGGCGGGTCGCTCGCCTCTCGCCACTGCTTAACAGCAGACCCGGTTGCGCCCACCTTTCTTTGCCCGGTAGAGGGCCTGGTCAGCGGCCTTGATCACCTGGGGAGTTTCGCTGTTTTTTTCGCTCCGTTCGGCAACCCCTATGCTGGCCGTCACCTGCAGTTTTTTACCGACAGGCTTCTGCCTTGAAACCTTTTCCGGTTTCTTCCTGGGTCGATTGCGGCCGCGCAGCACGAAACTTGACCGCGCAATCCTTTCACGCAGTTCCTCAAGGTGCGGCAAGGTCTCCTCGACCGTTTTCCCAGGGAAAATGACCGCAAACTCCTCGCCGCCATAACGAAAAACCCGCCCTCCTCCAGTCACTTGCCGCAAGCAGGATGCAACCATACACAGCACCTGGTCTCCGACATCATGCCCGTGTTTATCATTGACCTTCTTGAAATGGTCGATATCCACCATCGCCACGGTGAATTTACGACCGAGTTTCATCAGGTGTTCATTCATTGCACGGCGGGCCGGCAGACCGGTCAATTCATCGTTGAACGCCATGGAAAAGGTTGTCTCAACTACGGCAATCAGCAAGATGAAAATCGTGGTTGAAAACCAAAAAGTCATCATCTGTGGCATGCAGAACGCAAGCACAGCTGCAATCAATCCCCAGAACAGTCCGCCTTCCATTGGCTTCGCAACGAAAGAATATCTGAATAACAGCACCAATCCGCAGAGCAAGCTGATTGCCAGAGCGGGCTGTTCCAGGGGCACCTGACTCAGTAAGGGCCATTTGACGATCGACCAGTTCAGCCAGCCGACAACCTGCTCCGCGTTCCAATGGAACAGCCACCAGACTCCGAAACACTGCCCCCCCAGCCACCCGATGCGCAGCAGGGCGATCCAGGTCAGCAAGCCGCGCTCTCTCCAGAACCCGATAAACGCCAGGTTTAAAGGCACCAGAAAGGCCGCCGCCTGGTAAATAAACTCTTTCATCGGAAGATACGGACGAAGGGAAATCGACCATTCACAGGCTGCCAGGATCAGGATCACAAAAATGAGACGGCTACGGTTGAAGCGCCAACCGAGCAGCAGGCCTGCCCCGGCGGCCAGCCAGGGGTAGAATGGCAGAAAAGGCTGTATGGCCGAAGGAAAACCCGTCTTGAAAACTAGAAAGCAGGCGCCGCCGAACAACAGACCTGAAGGGATCAGGAATTTAAGAAAGACACGTGAGAAAAGCATGAAGACAAACCACCCTGGAAAACGTCAAAGGGTCATGTCCAACTTGTAAGAAATTGTCGCACAACCATTAAATGAACAGATCATTTCAGGAGGCTTGCACGGGCCTGGGCCTTCTATTCTCCCGCCTTGAAGTCGTTGTAGATGTCGTCGATCCTGGTCTGCAGCCAGGCCTGATCGAACCACTCGACCGGTTCGACGGGGACACCGCAAACATAGGTGGCATAGTGGAGATGATCCCCCCCGGCCATGCCGGTTTTGCCAGAGCGGCCGATAGCCTGCCCCTTGGCAACATTCGTGCCCGGGCTGACGTCCATCTGCGACAAATGGGCATACAAGGTAAAAATGTGTCCACCGTGATCGACGATGATGCAGTTGCCGTAAATCCCGACATAGTCAGCTAAGATCACCACTCCGTCATTGGCGGCCTTGATCGGCATCTTCGCGAGACCGGCAATATCAATACCGTAGTGGGTCTGGTGGTCGATCACTTCGTTGTCGAGCAGGTAGGTGCGAGGTTCGGCAAATTGTGCCTTGGGTGCGCCAAGGTTGCGGTAAAAGGCCCCTTTCCATCTGGGCTCGAGACTCGGAGCCGCCGCTGTCACCGCTTTGATCTTGGCCCGGTTCTCGGCGCGCATGGTCCTGTTCATCTCCAGGAAGGTCTCCTTGCCTGCGCCCTCCTTGTTGAGCATCTCCAGGGATTTCTTCTCGATAAACGAGTGGGGGATGTTCAGGGTATCCGGTTTAAAGCTGCGATCCTTGGTGACGGTCCCGACCAGCAAACGACGAATATTGCCGGCAAGGTCTTCAATCTCGACCATCGGTTTGAAATCGGCCACTTCGACATCATGAGGGTGGGCAAAGGTGGCAAAATGGCGCGTACCCTCTGCGTTGCTGATAAAACGGAATTGGTGCTCACCGACAGTCAAGCGGATATTTGTTTCGCGCTCGGCCGTCGAGACAAACACCGCCGCGCCTCCCCCGCGCTGCATGTAGCGGGTCGCCGATTCCAACACGGCCCTGGGCGGAACCTTGTCGAGAGTGTAACTCCTGCACTGACTTTCACGGTTGGGGGAAAAGCGATCCGCGTCTGCAACCTCAACACAGACTTCATGTTCACCATCGGCAAGTGCCGACAGATCGACCGTTAGCTCATAGGAGGTCGAGCCGGCAGCGTCGCTGCAGGATTTACGATCAATCTTACCGTCCAGGTAGTAGCAGACCTCGCCGAGCCCGCGATTATCGCTCGCCATGGCGACTACGCCATGATTGACGTATGTTGCTTCGGTCAGTTTGATGGTCGGTGGCTGCCAGTCTCTAGAGAGTGCCAAGAGGGCCGCGCCAGCGATCAGACCTAAAACGAGGATCAATAGTAATATTTTTTTCATGCCGTAAGCTCCTATACGGGTTCAGGATATCTGGCCAGAAGACCAAGACCTGAAAAATAAAAACCGCCCATCGGTGCATACCGATACAGCGGTTTAATATAAGGTTCCGTTGACCATGGTGAACAATACGCTTACCATATCTCACCTGTCAACAACTTATGAAAACACCCAATCCTTCATATCTATCAATTAAATATCACCTTTAGCCAACCAGAGTGGAGCAAAAGAGTCAACATTGTCCTCTGATGCCGCCCTCGTTACCGCTCTCTCTTTTTCATTGCAAGGTATAAGCTCTCGACTTTCTTCCTTGCCCAAGGCGTCCTTCGAAGAAATTTGAGGCTGGACTTCACTGAGGGGTCACTGTTGAAACACTTGATATCGATGCGTTTTCCCAACGTGTCCCAGCCATAATACTCAACCAGGCTGGTTACGATCTGCTCCAGGGTCACGCCGTGCAGTGGGTCATTGACTTGTTGTTCACTCATGGGCTTGGCTTAGTCCTTTTTTTAGAGAAAAGGAGACAGATCAAATCGACCTATCCCCTTTTTGTTTCTGGAGCATCTGAATTGCTAAAGGATCAAGCGAGTAACTCTGTTAGTCAAACCTGTCCCCTTTTGCTTTTCTTACTTAGCAGCTCCCTCCAGGGAAATTTCACCCTTCTCCTGAACGTGAATTCGAGGTCGAAGGCTGCCGATGTCGAGTTTTGCATCCAGTTCGTAGGCAAAGGTGCTTTGGGGCTGCTTCATCAGCGTGGCAAAGAGGCTGATACTGCTGAGCAAATCAGGGGTGGCCGTCAGGGTCACATCCCCCTCGCCATAGGCCCCGATCACCGGCAGGTCGCTGGAGACCCCCGTCAGCACCTTGTGCCCTGCCAAGGTCACCGAGTAAACGATCCCCTCCAGTTTGAGCGCCGAACGGTTTGGGTTGACAATGCGCAGGCCAATTTCGAACTCCGGCGCCACCCCCGCTGAGGGCAAAACACGAAAAGAGCTGACACCCACCGTCGGTGTTTCAAAACCGGGCTCCAAGCCAGCACATCCGAAAACCGAAACGAAGGCGGCCAGGCAGATGATAATCCTTGCGAGTCTGGTCATGGGATCTCTCCTTCCGCTGTCCTGAGTTGCCGTTTGGGAACGCCCCTGAGGGGTAAAACATACAATAGCACATTTGTAGCATTGCAATACCTGATCCCACTTGGCTCCCGATTGAAGTTGTCTGATAAAAAGTGGCGGGCTCCTAGCACCTATGGCATTCGCACCGAAGTCTAAACCCACTCCAGCGGATCGACTTGGTAGAATTTCTGCAGTTCGTCGTACAACTCGGGATGTTTCTGACGCAACTGCCACGGCTTTTCGAAAAAAGTCTCGGAAGCTACAGCAAAGAACTCAGCGGGATGGGATGCCCCATATGCGTCCATCACGGTTTTTTTGTCCTTGCCGACCTGCTTGCGGAGCCGTTCGTACTCCTGCGACAGCACCCGTGCCCAGGCCGCATAACTGGAATGGCCGTCGAGGATCGGCGCACCGTCGCCGGAGCCATCTTCCTGGTCGAGTTGATGGGCGAACTCGTGGATCACCAGGTTGCGGCCGTCGGCGAAATTCGCTGCTCCGCGCTTGACGCTGTCCCACGCCAGCACCACCGCCCCGGTCCGCCACGACTCGCCAAGTCGTACCGATTCCTCATCGTCCTCACCCTTGACCACATAGGTACTGGGATAGACCAGTACCGAGCAGAGTCTCGGGTAACAGCGCACCTTCCGGTTGAGCAGCAGCAGGCTGGCCTGGGCGGCAATGGTCACCTTGATCTCATCATTGAGGACAAGACCGCCGCACCCTTCGAAGGATTTATCATACAGGAATTCCTGCGTGTAGTCCTGCACCTGTTGCTGCATCTCCGGCGACAGCTTGGCATAAGGCGGGATGTTCCGACTGATGGTCGCCAGCAGCCCGGTGGGAAACGGTGCGGCCAACGCACGGCGGCGCTGGCTGCGTCTGTTCAGCATGACACCGGCAACCATCAGCAGGACAAAAACAACAAGGAGGGTGAAGAGGTGGAAAAGGTCCATCATCCGCTCTTTTTCGTTGCGAGGTATAAATTCTCGATCTTCTTCCTTGCCCAAGGCGTCTTTCGAAGGAATTTGAGGCTGGACTTCACTGAGGGGTCGCTGTTGAAGCACCTGATGTCGATGCGTTTCCCCAACTTGTCCCAGCCATAATACTCAACCAGGCTGTTCACGATCTGCTCCAGGGTTACGCCGTGCAGTGGATCATTGACTTGTTGGGTCCGACAGTCTCCTAATCCTTCTTTTTAGAGTGGCAGAATCTAATAGTGCAGCTGACTCTTGCGCCAGCGTCGCGCCATCAGCCAGAGTATGGCAACGGCCTGGAACAGCGCCGCTGGCAGGACGATCTCAGCCGGCACGCCCTGAATGGGCCAGAACAGCCCGGTCAGACGATCAAGATCGAGAGCGGCCAGGATCGTCGGGATGACTCCGTAGAGCAGGACCAGAAACAGGATCGTCAGCATGTCGGCACGTTTCGGAATCCGGCCGAGATTCAGGAACAGCAGTATCCCGAAGTCGCGCAGCAGGAAGAGCACCATAGCCACAGCGGGAACCGCGACCTGCTCCACGCCCTCGCTCGGCCCCGAGGTCAAATCCACGACAGCCAGCACTGCGCAGGTAAGGACAACAAACGGCAGCGTGCTCAACCAGAGAGGGAAGACCTGCATGGCCCGGCCCCATTCACAACGGCCAAAATACTGCAGCAATCGCCGGAATGCCACCGGGTCCTTCCGCTCGCAAAAAGCCGTCCCGTAGGCCAGCACCAGGGTCATCAGGAACGCGCTCAACAGCCGTTGCTGCCAGACACTCTGACCGGTCGCCCAGCTGCCATCCCCGGGAAACCCGGCGAAATAGCCCATCAGAAACATGACGAACAGCCCCCAGGCCCAGGGCAGGCTCTTCAACTGCAGTTCGGCTCGAATCAGCCGGTAGATGCCGAACACCGCCCAACCGAGGAACACCACCAGGCTGGTCAGTACGAAGAGATCATCAGGACAATACCGGCCGTACCAGAAGACGCCCATTGATGCAGCAAACGGCCAGGAGAGCACCGAGACCGCGCAACCGGCACCCAGCACCAGGAAGGCCGTAGTCTGAAAACGACCGTAGCGCTGGTTCTTCCTGATCGCCTGCAGGCTGGAGAGCAGGCCGACCGCCTGTCCGAGCAACCCGCTGCCGAGCAGCAGCACGGCAGTCTCGATCACCGACAGGCCAAGCGAAGGTTGGGAGGTCAGGTAGACCAGCAGGCAGAGCAGCGCCCCGTACCAAGGGTAGATGGTGCTGCCGAGCAGCTTGCCCCAGGTCATCGACCAGGGACCGATCACCGACATCCGCTGGTTGTCCCAAGTATGATTGCGGATCTCTGAGATCAGAGCTTCGGAGGCGAGCCGGGTTCCCCATAAAAAGGCCAACAGACCGAACAGGACCAGCGCCGTATTGGCCACGCTCTCGCCGTACTGCTTGCCATCGAGGATATAGGCGAGGAGCAGCAGAATTCCCAGGATCATCGGCATGCCGACCAACCGGTAAGGCGTCAACTCCAGCCAGAGATTGCGGCGGAACTCGGGATTGATATTCATAGCACGCCCTCTTGGCTGTCTTGGCGGCGCACCGACTCCAGGTAGGCCGACTGCATGTTGCGCTGCTGCTCAGCAAACGCACAGACTGGGAGTCCCTGGTCGAGAAGACTCTTCAGCAAGCGATGTCGGGCTGCTGCATCGCCACTGAAGGAGAGAACGG
This sequence comes from Desulfuromonadales bacterium, assembly GCA_030630015.1. Lineage (GTDB taxonomy): Bacteria > Desulfobacterota > Desulfuromonadia > Desulfuromonadales > BM103 > JAQYVZ01. The sequence goes on from DAOVNV010000023.1 coordinate 10,781, forward strand.
CCGACTCTTCATCGCCCTCAACGACAGAGACGCCGATCAGGCCGGAGAGCAGAGCCTGCAATCCGCTGAAAGGCGCTGTCAGCGACAGTTTCAGACAGACGGTCGATGCGGCGGCCTCCTGTTCGATCGGGTCGTGCGAGAGGATGCGCCCCTCGCGCAGGACCAGCATGTCGGTGGAGTATTCGTCCAGTTCCGAGAGGATGTGCGAGGAGACCACCAGGGTCATGCCCTGGTCGCGCAGCACCAGAAACAGTTCGGCCAGGCTATGCCTCGCTTCGGGGTCGAGCCCGGACGCCGGTTCATCGAGCAGCAGGATCTGCGGTTCGTGGACCACGGCCTGGGCGATCGCCAGGCGCTGCCGCAGCCCGCGTGACAGTGCACCGGCCTTCATCTCGAGCCGGTCGGCAATGCCGAGCCGTGCCGCGGCCTGCTCGGTCACCCGGACCTGCTCGTCGGCCAGGATTCCGCGGGATGCGGCCGCATGCAGCAGGCACTGACGAACCGTCAGTTCATCGTAGAGCCCGAAGAAGTCGGAGAGATAGCCGAGCTTGCGATGGCAGGCGCGTGGATCTTCGTGGATATTTTCTCCGTCGATGCGCACCTGTCCGTACATAGGCACTTCGAGGGCGGCCATACAGCGCAGCAGGGTGGTCTTGCCGGCACCGTTCGGCCCGACCAGAGCCGTGATGCTGCCGGGATCGATCCGGAAGGAGACACCATTCAGCGCCCTGGTTCCCGGGTATTCGAACACTAGGTCATTCACTTCGATCATTTTTTACGTCCCTGATAACTGGTTCATGGGGAAAATGGGGCTTCTGCCAGGCATGGTCATGCGGATTAAACATCCTTAGACTTTTTTCCCTTCTTGACCCGGAATCCTGATTTTTCCAGTGCCGCGGCCAGATCGGTCTGTGGCTTGGCCGGCTTTTTCTTCGGTTGCGGTTTGCTTGCCCGCTGGTTCTGCTCCGACCGTTTTTCCAAATTACCGCTACGCATGGTCAACCCGATCCGTTTACGCTGCAGATCAACCGACAAAACCCTGACCTGCACAGACTGACCAACCTTGACCACCTGATTCGGGTCTCTGACAAACCGGTCGGAGAGTTGACTGATGTGCACCAGACCGTCCTGATGAACACCGATATCGACAAAAGCTCCAAAAGCAGCGACATTGGTCACAATCCCGTTGAGAGACATCCCTTCCTTGAGGTCCTTGACCTCCATGACGTCCTCACGGAAACTGGCCGCAACGAATGTCTTGCGGGGGTCGCGGCCCGGCTTCTTCAATTCACTCATAATATCACGCAGTGTCGGTAGACCAATATCAGTACCGACATACTGCTCCAGCCTGATCTTATCAAGCAACGCTGGTTCGGCAATCAGCGCTGGCAGGGAAACGCCGAGATCTGCTGCCATCTGCCCGACCAACTTGTAGCGCTCCGGGTGCACCGCCGTATTATCAAGTGGCTGTTCGGCATTTCTGATCCGCAAAAATCCGCCGGCCTGCTCATACGCCTTCTTACCGAAGCGCGGCACCTTGAGTAATTGATTACGCCGCACAAAGGCACCCTGACTGTCACGTTGGTGAACAATCGCCTTGGCCAGCGACTCACCGATCCCCGAGACAAAGCTTAAGAGTGCCCAACTGGCAGTGTTCAGATCGACCCCAACATAATTGACACAGGACTCAACCACCTCAGCGAGGGCTTTTTTCAACGCGGTCTGACTGACATCGTGCTGATACTGGCCGACGCCGATACTCTTGGGATCAACCTTGACAAGTTCGGCCAAGGGGTCTTGCAAACGGCGGGCGATGGAGATGGCTCCACGCACGGTCAGGTCGAGAGCAGGGAATTCCTCGCGGGCGATATCAGACGCCGAATAGACACTGGCTCCGGCTTCACTGACCATCACCACCTGCAGTTTCAAGCCAGCCTCTTTCAGACACTGGCGGACAAACTGATCCATTTCACGCCCGGCTGTGCCGTTGCCGATAGCAACCATCTCGATGGCGTGCATCTTAACCAGACGGTGCAGTTCACGCTTGGCAGACTCGACCTTGGCACCGCCTCCGGCATGCGGATAGATCGTGACATGTTCGAGAAAACGGCCAGTCGCATCAACGGCCGCCAGCTTGGAGCCGGTCCGCAGTCCGGGATCAACACCCAGAACTTTATGGCTGCCGACCGGAGCGGCGAGCAGCAGGTTGCGCAGATTTTCCGCAAAGACCCGGATCGCCTCATCATCGGCAACCTTTTTCGCCTGCTGACGCAATTCCACCTCGATTGAAGGGGCCAGCAGACGGTTATACGCATCGGCAATGAAGTCCCGAAGCAGTTCAGCGAAGCGACTCTCAACCGTCACAAAAAGTGCATGCAGACGGCTGAGGATATCCTCCTCCGGTGCTTCGATCCGAAGCCGCAGCACTTCCTCTTTTTCGCCCCGGCGCATCGCCAGCATCCGATGTGAAGGGATCTGCCGGATAGACTCGCTGAAATCATAGTACATTTCATATTTGCTGACAGCACCTTCCTTGCCCCGCGCCGGTTGTGAACAGAATAATCCTTTCTGCCAGGTCAATTCGCGGACAATCGCCCGTGCCTCAGCGTTATCGGCGAACTGTTCGGCGAGGATATGGCCGGCTCCGGCCAGGGCATCAGCAGCAGTTGCAACCTCCAGTTCCGGGTTAACAAAAGGCTCCGCCAACTGCAAGGCCGTCAATGCCGCTTCCCCGCTCACACTGCCACGCGCTGTCAATAATTGCTCCGCAAGCGGTTCCAGTCCCCGCTCCCGGGCAATCGACGCTTTAGTGCGGCGCTTCGGCTTGAACGGCAGGTAGAGGTCTTCCAGTTCGGTTTTCTGCCGGGTGGCCTCAATCTTCAAGCGCAACTCTGCGGTCAGTTTGCCCTGCTCCTCGATCGATTTAAGAATCGTCTGCCGGCGCTCGTTCAGATCGGTGTGATACTCGAGACGTTCCTGCACCAGGCGAATCTGCACTTCATCGAGTTCCCCCGTTGCCTCTTTACGATAACGGGCAATAAAGGGCACAGTTGCCCCCTCTTTAAGCAGGGTCACGGTTTGTGTTATCTGCCCCTGCTGCAGGCCGGTTTCATCGACCAGAATTTGGATGGTTGCATCTCTTTCTATTTTGGGCATTCCAGGTTTGTCCTTATATGCTGATTTTTCAGTCGTTAATTTTCAGGGAGATTTTTCTTGAAGATGATAAGATAGAATGGCCCTTGGGACCAAGGTGAAACAGAGATTCCGTCTCCAGAATCTTGCCGACCACACTCAGGAGCCTTCATGACCAATGCCGATGCCGAACAACGAGACCACATCATTGCGGAGATGCGTAAGGAAGAGCAGGAGCGTCAGGCCGGATACCGGGAGCAGGCACTGAAACTCTTCCCCCATGTCTGCGGCCGATGTGCCCGCGAATTCGAGGGCAAAAAACTACGTGAGTTGACAGTACACCACAGGGATCACAACCACGACAACAACCCACCCGACGGCAGCAACTGGGAGGTGCTGTGCATCTACTGCCATGACCACGAGCATACCCGTGGAGTGCAGGAACAGCGCAGTGAAGAAGGGCCTTCCGATCGCCAGGACCGCCCCTCGCTCGCCCACTCCCCCTTCGCCGCCCTTGAGGATCGGCTCAAGCGATCGAAGTAGTGCTGCACCATGGACGGCCTCTGACCTGCCTGACCCCGTTGTTCTTCCGTTACCTCAAAATAGATATTGATCAATTTCCAGAATGTGCGATCCTAACCCCGAGATGAAGACAGCAGAATTCAGGGGAAAGACGCCCCCGCCGGGAGGGAATGTGAAATTATCGCCGCAGCTGTATTTGCTGGACGGGTCCAGCTACATCTACCGCGCCTATTATGGAATCAGGGACCTTGCCACCTCTGGTGGTATGCCGACCAATGCCGTGTTCGGTTTTACAAAGATGCTTCTGGGCCTCCTTCATGAGAACCGTCCCGATTATCTGACCGTCGTATTCGACCGGCCAAGGGAAGAGACCTTCCGAAGGGGAATCTACCCCGAATACAAGGCGAATCGGGACGCCATGCCCGAGGATCTGGTGCCCCAGATTCCGTACATCAAGCAGGTCTTACAGGCTCTCAATATCCCTGCTCTGGAAGCTCCCGGGTTTGAGGCCGACGATGTGATTGCCACTCTGGCCCGCCGCTATGCCGCCGAAGGCATCCAGGTCACGGTCGTCACCGGAGACAAGGATTTGATGCAGATTGTCGGCGACAGGATCGGCCTGCTGGACACCATGAAGGACAAACGTTCGGGGCCTCAAGATGTCCTCGACCGCTTCGGTGTCCCCCCGGAGCTGGTGCCGGATGTCCTGGGACTGGCCGGCGACACCTCAGATAATATCCCGGGAGTTCCCGGCATAGGTGAGAAAACCGCTGCCGAGCTGGTCCGGCGGTTCGGTTCCCTGGAAGACGTCCTTAAGTGGAAAAATCTGGTTAATGGCAAAAAGCGCAAAGAAAATTTACAGGCCCATGCAGACCAGGCCCGGCTCTCGAAAAAACTGGCAACCGTCAGATATGATGTTGCCCTGGAGGTCTCCCTTGCAAGCCTGCAACGACAGACGCCGAACCTCCCGGACTTGATACCCCTGTTGCGTGAACTGGAATTTGAGGCTTTGGAGGTCGCCTTCACCCCGCCGACTCCGGGCGTGGTCGAACTCTACAGCGATGGCTCGGGCGGAGAC
>DAOVNV010000188.1 GCA_030630015.1 Desulfuromonadales bacterium
CATTTCGTCCTGCATGGCATCAAGTTCCCGGTCGGTCAGGGTTAGCCGGGCAAGGCGGCTGACGTGCTCCACTTCGGCACGTGAAATCTTCATGGCAGGTAAACCTCCAGAACGATTGTTCGTCAATATCAGAGAGGATCATATCGGTACAGGTTAATTGCGAAAACTAACATGCAGCACGGAAAATGGCAAGCTTGTGAATCGGTGGATTTCTTGTTGCTGAGTTGCCTTTTGTAAGAGGCTGCAGAATAAAATATTGGTAAATGAGTTGCGCAATGCGGGAAATATGTCTAAATTTGAGAAGTGCAGAGAGTGCTTCTGAGCGTGTCTTGAATTTGACCTGGATCCATTTCTAACGGATCCAGACTTGACCTTGAAGGAACAAAGGGAGATCTGATCATGAAGAGACTACTGATATTGTCGCTGGCCGTGATGATGGTATGGGGATGTGCCCAACCTACGACCAAAACCCAGCAGGGCGCTATGATTGGAACCGGGGTCGGTGCTGCCGTAGGTGCCGGGCTCGGCCAGGTAATCGGTGGTGATACCGAGGCAACCCTGCTTGGCGCCGGGATCGGAGCCGTGCTCGGCGGTGTCGCCGGCGGAAGTGTCGGCCGCTACATGGACAACCAGGAAGCGGCGTTGCGTCAGCAGTTTGCTGCATCCGAAAACGCCAACATCCAGCGTAATGCCAACCTGCTGGCGGTGACATTCAAGTCGGATGTCCTCTACGATATCGATTCGGCCACTTTGAAGCCCGGGGCCTATACGGAAATTGGTCGGGTTGCACAGGTTCTCAATCAGTATCCTCAGACAACCATCATGGTGGCCGGACATACTGACAGCAGCGGTTCGGAAACCTATAACCAGAATCTGTCCGAGCGGCGCGCCATGAGTGTTAAAAATGCCTTGATTGACCAGGGTGTGGCGGCGATGCGCATTGCCGCGAGCGGCTATGGTGAGGCTCAGCCGGTGGCCAGCAATTACACTGCGGAAGGTCGCCAGTTGAATCGTCGGGTCGTTGTCACGATTGCGCCGCAGTCATAGCCCTGTCGTTGCGGGCCGAACGGACTGATGTGCTGTTGTGACGGTACCGGCAAGTGCGTCAGGTCAAGTGAAAGATGGAAAAACAGAAAGAGCCCCGTTGCGGGGCTCTTTTTTTATATCTTGAAGACTTCCCTGGATAATTCGGGAGGGGCTCAGGAGTCTTTCTGGTCGTTGTTCTCGATCTTGTCCGGATCAGATTCTTCCCCTTCTTTCATGCCTGACTTGAAATTGCGCAGGCCCTTGCCCATGGCTCCACCCACCGAGGGCAGCTTGCCGGCGCCGAAGATGATCAGCACGAGTACGAGGATGATAATCAGTTCCGTGGTTCCTAATCCAAACATGAGTGTAGCTCCTTCATTGATAGGGTAACACTCACAATAGCCCGATTTTTTGAAAATTTCAATAGCTTTCAGGGGTACACTGAGAAGCAAATGAAAAGTGGTGAGGAACGTAAGGTGACAGCCCAGGCATAAAGGCAGGTTTAAGTGCTGAGAGGATTTGTAGGAGCGACCTCCCGGTCGCGAACTCTTCGCGGTCTGAAGACCGCTCCTACATTAAATTTCCATGTATGTGTTGTTGCATTATTTCTGTTTAAAAAAAGGTGGGGCTGAAAAATCAGCCCCACCGTTTGTACCTCAGGTTTGTCCTGTCTTACTTGGCGTCCATCGGGTCAACCTTGTAGTCAAGCGCCTGCCAGTCCAGACGACCGTTGTCACCATGGCAGTCGAGGCAGCCCAGGGCTTCTTGCTTGGTGGAGACCATGTGGTTGATCCGCCAGTACATCTCGGTGGGAGCGAAACCGTACTCGCCGCTGTAGTCCATGCCACTGGCGGCCGTGCCGAGGCGGGCGGCCTTGTCCCAGTCGAATTCGGTCCAGAAACCACCTTCACCGTGAAGCTTGGTGGTCAGGAAGGTCTTGTTCTTGGCATCGTAGATCTGCTTGCCGCGGTGCACCTTGAAGGGATAGATCTTGGCATTTTCGTCATCGATGCTGCCGAGCGGGTAAGCCAGCTTGGTGACCTGGGTCGGATCGATCTTTTCGCCCTTGGTGTAGGCTCCGCCTTCACCGTTGTACCAGGCATACTCGGGTGCGACCATCTTGCCCCACTTGAAGTGTCCCTTTTTCTTGGAGTAGCCATGCATGCCTAATTCGTCTTTGATGTCTTCGTGGCCGCCACCAGCTGTCGACCAGTCCCACTCAAGCTTGGTGGGGACTTCCTTGGCGAAGTAGGGGATGTGGCAGGCTTGGCAGGACACTTTGGCGGCGTGCTGATTGAGGCGTGACTGCTCATGGGGTTCGGCGGTATGGCAGGTTGAGCAATCGAAATGGTTCTGACCGCCCGGTGAGACGCCCAGCGAGTTGCCGGGAATGGCGTGCGCTTCAGTCTGATGGCACTCCTGGCAAGAGAAGTCGTTGCTGTCGGTGTCCATGTGCACGTCGACGCTGCGGCTCGGGTACTCCAGTGAGGAATCGAGGTCGCCATGCTTGACCGCATCGCCGCCGCCGCCGTAGAAGTGGCAGGTGCCGCAGTTGAAGCGGGTCGGGGCGCCAACGTTCTGGGCAACCTTGAGCAGGTTGACATTCTTGAACGGCCGGCCGGCCTCAGTAGATTCCTTGAGGTAGGTGCCGGTAGTGTCGTGGCAGACCAGGCAGTCGATATTGCTGGGGTTACTGAAGTCGAAGCTGGCATCTTCCCAATTGTAGCCGGCGTGGCAGCTGGTGCAGCGCGGCCAATTGCTCTCGATCGAGGTACAGAAGTTGTTGATCGCATCCTTTTTGCCGCGATTGACCTTCTTACCGTTCACGGTTTGTTCCTGGGACCAGGTCCAGTGCGTGGTTTTCATGAAGTCTTCAGCATGCTCTTCGTGGCATTCAAGGCAGGTTGCCGTGACTGCAGGGCCGGTTTTAAAGGGTCCCTCGATGAATTCTGAATGGTCGGGGCCAGCAATGGCAGGCTGGCTGGCGCCGGCGACCAGAGCCAGGGCGAACACGCCCAGCAGAGCGCTGGTCTGGAAAATTTTCTTCATAACGATTTTCTCCTGTCAGTATGCGTGAAACGGTACGGGCTGAGGTGATAAATGGATAACAGAAATACTTAAAGATACAACGGTCGCATAATATAAATATATCGATTAACTATTGCAAATAAAAGGGAGAGGGGAGACCCCTCTCCCTTTTCTGTCGTCCCGTTTAGAACTTCATCGTGATCGAAGCATTAAAGTCCCAAAGCTTGTCTACGACGGGCAGGAGGGAATACTCAGTACCGTCTTGTACATCCGAAACCTTCTTCGGTGCGCCGACGGGCGAGCCGCTGCCGGAGTACTCGTAGTCGTAGTAGATGGCGCCGACCTTGATAAAGGCGCGTGGGTTGATGTCGAAGATGTAATAGGCTTCACCGACATGGCCGCGTGCCGCCAGCTTGCTGCCGGCGACGTCATCCTGGGCCTGTGTGAACGGCGTCCAGTACTGGGAGCCGTAGTTGTACTCGAGGCCGAACTTGCCGTAGGGGGCCGGGGTCTGGAAGCCGACGTAAACGCTCCAGCCGTCGCGATCTTTGTCCGAGTCCTCCGACTTGACGTATTCGCCGGTGTGCACGAATTCAGGGCTGATACTGCCGTCGTCATTGACGTTGATCGCGGTGAGCTGCATAACCGGCGATGCGTCGAACAGCAGGCCGCCGAGGCCCATCGGATTGTAGTTGCCGCTCGGCATGGTGCGGGTCCAGCCGAGGGAGCCAAACCAAGTGAGGTCACTCTCCTCCTTGCGGACGAAGGTCAGGCTGGTAAGATACATGTCACCGAGGTCCTGCTGTCCCTGGAAGCGGCTGATGTAAGCACCGCCGTTCATGTCATCAGGGATGCCGTCACCGTCATGATCGGCAAAGGGCATCATAGCCAGACCCGTGAAGGAATCGGCAACGTCCCAGGCCTTGAACAGGGTGGTCTGGAGAGTCGTATAGCCGTCGTTGTAGAGGTCGATATTGAACCCGGCCATGTGGGTGTCCTTCACGTCCGGTTCGGCGAACAGGGAGCCGTTGCCGTACTGGGACTCGTAGCCCTGGCCGTAGCAGAAGCGGATGGTCGAGCCGGGGATGCCGGTGGCTTCCTCGAGACCGTAGCCAACCGTGATGCCGTCAAAGTTGAAGTTGACCACGTGACCCGAAGGGGTGCCGCCGCGCAATTCGTTCTCGCGGACATTACTCGGGTAACCGTAGGTGGATGGGCGCCGGCCGATCGACAGATAGAAGGGCGTGCCGCCGATCTTGCTCCAGTCGAAGTAGGCCCGCTCGACATGGAGCATGTCGCCGGTGGTGTTGCCGCTGTTGGTGCCGTCCATGGTGAAGGAATCGAAGGAATCGAAGACCTTGACGCCGCTGGAGTCACCCCAGTTCTTGTACATGTTCAGGCGGCCGGTGAACTTGATGTTGTCCCAGACCTTGGCCTTCATGTTGAGACGCAGGCGGGTGGTGTAGAGGACTGCGTTGTCCTGGTCGAACTTCTGGACGCCGTTGCCGAA
>DAOVNV010000169.1 GCA_030630015.1 Desulfuromonadales bacterium
CAGGGGGGCTTCCCAGCGGCCCAAGAACAGGTTCTTCGCAGCAAAACAGTGGTAATCGAGGGCACAGCGGGCCAGCTGTTCATAGAGACGATTATCGGGATATTCACGGAGGCGTTTTCTGACCAGGGGATCGAGCGTGCGATCATCGAAATGCTCCGGCTGCCACTGCTGGTTGCGGTCAACCTGTACGGCAGCAGCATAGAAACGCTCTTCCTCGACGCACCAGCCGACCGCCGTATAGGACCAGAGCGGCAAGGGCGTCTGCTTGCGGGCATAATCAACCGCCGGCAAAAGGGTGCGAGTATAGCCCGGCGTCAGGAAAGCCGAGACACCCTGAATGGGTCCGCCGCCAAGTTTGCGCGGCAATCGGTCGCAAACGACTTGCTTGCGGCTGCGCCGGTCGAAACCCACGGGCGGCGTCCCGGGGATAGTAAACAGCCGGCTCCCCTCGGGCAGCGGGATCAGCTCTGCCTCGTCCGGTGCCACGATGCAGGTCCCGTTCATGCCGGCCAGCAACAGATCGGGATGCTCGAACACCTCGCCCTGCTCATCGGCTACAACGGCCAGGATGGTTTTGTTGCGAGTTTTCATAAAGCGTAGGATACAGAAGACCGAAGAAAAAAAACAGCTATAAGCGCTCCTACCGCTTTTCGCTTTATACCGGACCGATCCTTGGCTATGCTTGGGGCATGCGTACGATCCTGACCAGCCTGCACAGTAAATTTATCCACAACAGCCTGGCCCTGCCTTGTCTGGCTGCCTATTGCGGAAATGAGTGCGGCGAACTGCTGATCCGGGAGTTCACCGTTCACGAACCACGCGAAACGGTGCTCGGTATGCTGCTTGCCGAAAACCCTGACGTGATCGCTTTCTCGGTCTACATCTGGAACCGTCAGGCCACTCTCGAACTGGTTGACGCGCTGGCGGTCGCCAGGCCGGAGGTCCGCATTGTGCTTGGCGGGCCTGAAGTCTCTTTCGACGGAGCACAACTGTTCGAAATGCACCAGGGAGTGAGTGCACTGGTTCACGGCGAAGGAGAACTCCCGCTCAAGGCCCTGCTATCTGCCTGGCAGCGCGACGAGTCTCCCGGCCAAATTCCCCGCTTGACTTGGCGCAACGGCAACCAGCTGACGAGCGGGGGAGACAGTCCGCCCCTGGCGAACCTCGACGATATTCCATCCCCCTTTCAAGCCGGTCTGGTCGACCTGGATCGTGGCTTCGTCTACTTGGAAACCAGCCGGGGCTGCCCATATCGATGCAGTTTCTGCATGAGCGCCCTGGACGACCGGGTTCGCTCATTCTCGATGCCACGCATCCAGAGCGATCTACTGCTGCTGATGGAACACCGGGTCGCCAAGATCAAACTGGTCGACCGGACATTCAACTACAATCCGAAACGGGCCAGGGAGATTTTCCAATTCATCCTCGAGAACAATCGTGACAGCCATTTCCATTTCGAAATCGGCGCCCACCTGCTCGACGCGGCAACCCTTGAACTACTGCGAACTGTTCCGCCGGACATGTTCCAGTTTGAAATCGGCGTGCAATCCACCCTTGAAAGGACCCTTGCCTCCGTAAATCGACAGGTCCCCCTTGAGCGTCTCGAGGAAAATATCAGGCAGTTACAGGCGGACGGATGCATCCATCTGCATCTCGACCTGGTGGCCGGCCTGCCGGGGGAAAGTTATTCTGATTTTCTGGCGTCCATCAACCGGGTCGCCGCCCTGCAACCGGATCATCTGCAGATCGAACCGGTCAAGGTTCTGCCCGGCTCTCCCCTGCGCGGGGATGCGGACCAGCTCGGTTTGCGCTACGACCCGAATCCACCCTATACGGTGCTAGGCACGCCTGATCTTTCCTTCGAAGACCTCGAACAGCTGCGCGGCATGAGCCGCCTGATGGACCTGACCTGGAACAGCGGCCATTTCGGAACCTTTGTTGAGCAGTTGTCGCAGCTCAGCGGATCGCCAGCCGATGGACTGGAACAGATGACGTGCTACTGGCGCGAAAAGGATCTGTTCCGCTTCCCCATGTCCCGACACGATCTTTTCCTGCGTTGCAAGGACTTCATCCACGAAAACCGTACAGCGGATGAGCAACTAATTCTGAAGGATGCTCTCGCCTACGATTACGCGCTTTGCGAGCGGGTCAACCCGAAACGGGTTCCGGACTTTTTTAACTTCGATCTCAGTGAAGCCGAACAGCTTTGGGTAGAGGAACAAGTGAACCAGAAAATGGCCGCAGTCAAAGGCAAGGGGATTAAACTGCAATACTTCGCGGCGACCTTCACACACCTGCCGCAAACAGACGGACGAACGGTCTTGCTATTCCTCTACAAAACAAAGACGGGAGAAGGAAGGATCGTTGAAGTGCTGAGAAAAAATCCGGGACGCGGGACGCGGGACGAGGAACGCGAGAATCTCAGAGGTTCGCCTGGTTAGAGGCCTGGAAACTGAAGATTCCGGACAAATTTCTCAAGGAGCAATCTTTTTTACGTACATTGCTTGGTCATAAGTCTTTTCGCGTTCCTCGTCCCGCGTCCCGCGTCCCTGTTTTCTTTACAAGAATCCCCCCGATATAACGCGGGTCCATGGCGTCAGGGGGTATATCACAGAACTCCTCCTGCCAGATTTCCAGGCAATATTCGGCAAACCCGCCGGCACCCTCTTCAAGAGACTCCAGCCAGTCTACTGTTTCCTCAAGCAGTTCCGGCACGAGGACCCCTTCACGACAGACCATACCGTGCAGGCTGGCCAGTTCCTGTTCAGGAACCGGATCAGGCCGAAAAGGCCTGCCCAGCAAGCGGTTGGCCAATGCCGTCAGGAAGAGTTCTGACAGGGTTAGATACTCCGCCGTATCGAGATAGCAATCGTCGAGCTCGAAATTTTCCGGCGGCAACAACTCAAAATCGAAATGATCCTCAAACAGACGGCGCTGGATTTCCAGTAGCTCGAGCCATTCGGCACAGAGCCGGACCTCGTGCAAGCCGATGAAAAGCCTGGAACCGTCCCGATCTTCCCGCTCCAGCCCTTCGAAAAAGCGCGGGCAACGCTCAAGCATCGGCTCAAGCAGGGCACGGAAGGTTCCGTCCAGATAAGGCCCGATTGTAGAATCCAGCAAGGCTCGGGCACGTCGCTGCAGTTGAAGGGTCAGGCTGAAGCCGAGTTGAAACAGCCGTTCACAATAAACTTCGCTAAAGATACGTTCAGCTGCGGGAACATCAGTGCCGGCAAGAGACTCCAGAGACAGATTCACCAGACCGAAAACTTTCTGTATGACGTCTTGGATCTGGTTCACGTCTCCGACGTCGATCCCGTCGGCCATGGCCACCTTATTGACCAGACAGGCCAGTTCCCACCCGGAAGATTCATCGACGCCCGCATCGAGAATCTCTCCCAGCAAACCGGAAGGCCGGACCAGAGCCAGAGCGAAGCCCGGAGCCAGTTCCTCATCAGCACGGTCCATCGCAAGTTTGCCCTGTCCTTCCGGGTCAAAGGTTTCCGGATCAAGCCAGGCGTAAACAGAGCGAGCCTCGAAGGGGTCGGGAAAACCGAGATCGAGCAGACGTCCAGAACGCTGCTGATAAACACTTTCCTCGATCAGGCTCTCCGTTTCGGCCCGAACCGCTTCAAGCAGGTGGCGGCAAAAATCAGGGGCAGCGTTAAACAACCGGACCAACAGGTTTCCATACAGTTTGGCGCCTTCCTCATCACGATAATCGATCTGGTACCCCCCACCCTCACGTTTCAACGCTTCAGCCTGGGCATCTTCATCTTCGATCGTTTCCGGACCGGCCATGATGAAAACTTCTTTTTTCAGAGCCAGGATCAGCAGTTCAAAACTGATCTGCTGCAGAGTCGCGATCACCCGGCTATCATCCCCCTCCAGCAGTAATGCCAGCCAGAAACGCACCCGGGCCGGATCGATCCGGTCACCCTGCCAGCACTCTAAATCGAGAAAGCCGGTCCACTGCTCCGGACTCGCCATACCCAGAATTTCCGGAATCTGGTCCGGACCAAGAGCCTTAACCATCAAATGCACTTCCTGCACAGGGAGAGCGGCCATCAATTCGGCGCCGTGACGCGCTTCAATCAGCAGTATGGCTTTTTGACTGGCATCCGTCCGGCGCAGTTGCTCGAGTTGAGATTTGCGCGGCAGGGTTAAAAACTCTTGCGGGGTTATTTTCGTTCCGGCTGAAGCTGAATTCATTGACGTCTCTCCCGATAGTGTGGCGGGCAATGTAATGTGTGTCAGGGCGCAGGTCAAGTCTGGAGATTTTTGCACAGCCCCCTGTAGGGGCGACCCGCTGGGTCGCCCTTGATGTACCGGTATCCGGAAGCCAGGGCGACCCGGCGGGTCGCCCCTACGTGGAAAATGGTTATCAGAAAACAGGATCTCAAATACGCCACTGTTCAGCCAGTGCGATATCTTTATGCTATCATAGAGACGTCCTGTCATTTTCCCGAGAGAGGACCATATGAATCCCTTGAAATTTTATCTTATTTTATTTAGCGCACTCAGCCTGATCGTCGTCCAAGCCAGCCTTGCGAGCGACCTGGACCTGCGTGCCCTGATCAAAGACGTCGAACAGCAATACATGGGTCTCTCGTCCCATGCCACAACCGTGATGCGGGTCAAGACCGCTTACTGGGACCGGACCCTGAAAATGGAAGCCTGGTCCCTGGAGCGCGACTACTACCTGATCCAGATCCTCGAACCGGCCAAGGAACGCGGTGTTGCAACTCTCAAGCGGGACCGGGAAATCTGGAATTATCTACCCAAGGTCGACCGGATCATCAAGGTGCCGCCATCCATGATGGGCGGCAGCTGGATGGGCAGCCACATCACCAACGATGACCTGGTCAAGGCCAGCCACGTCGACGAAGACTATACCTTTACCCTCCTTGAGGAGACGCCCGAAGAATACCGGATCGAATGCCTGCCACGGGAAGACGCCGCAGTCGTCTGGGGCAAGATCATTTACCGGATCGGCAAGCAACCGCGGGTCCCGCTTGAAGTCGACTATTTCGACGAGGAGATGATACGGGTCCGCCAGATTGTGTTTGATAATGTACAGACCATTGACAACCGGATTGTGCCGATGCGCCTGACCGTCCTGCCCTTGGAAAAACCGGATGAAAAAACCGTGTTCGAATACCAGGAACTAGTCTTCGACCTGGGTCTCGACGAAACTTTTTTCTCGCTACGCCGCCTGAAACAACGTTGACCATGCTCTGCACCCTGGCGTTTCGAAATCTGTGGCGCAACCGGCGCCGCACCCTGCTGACCCTCTCGGCCATGGTGGTCTCCGCCAGCCTGCTGATCCTGTC
>DAOVNV010000021.1 GCA_030630015.1 Desulfuromonadales bacterium
AAGCCTAAACCGCGTCGGCCTGCCCGCAGGAGATCCCCGGCCAAAAAGCCCGCAATGGCACAGGAGTCTGCGACCAAGGTTCCTGAGACAACGGCCCCCGCTGGAGAAGAGAAGCCCTCCCAACCCGCAGCCGACCCAGCTGAAACAGCAACCAAGCCGAAGCGTCGACGGGCGCCACGCAAAAAAGTGGCCGACAAGCCGCCTGAAGTAGAGTGAGCATTAAAGGGACGGACCATTAATGGTCCGTCCCTTTTTTAATTCAACAAACTGTGGGGACTCATTGTTTTCGCAGAAACACTACCACCGCTCCACTGCCGCCATACTGGCGCGGTGCCTCAACCCACTCAAGAACCCGATCCTGCGTTCTTTCCAACAAACCGATGACCGCAGTACGCAGCACCGGCCCAGTGCCCGAGCGGGCTCCCTTGCCGGTTATAATCAGGATAGTCCTGAAGCCGTGATGATGCGCATTCTCCAGGAAGAACCGAACCTTGTCCAGGGCTTCGTCACGCGTCATACCGTGCAGGTCGAGTTGCGCTTCGGGTTTGAGTTGGCCAAGCCTGAGCTGCTTGCGGCGGCGCGGTGCGGCTGATCCAGCTTCTTCTTCAGGCCATTCATCTTTGAACACCCGATCTACCCCGTTCACAGCAAGCGTGAACAGTTCGGCGTCATCAAGTTCCGCAGGCTCTTCCTCGGTTGACGCAGAAGACTGTTTGACGGGAGTTTGATCCGCATCCACGGCGAAGTCATCGTCCTCATCCAGACGCTTTACCCCCATCCCCCCCATTTCTTCTTCGAAAAGACGAGGATCCTCCCGGGCGATGTCCTTTTTCAAACCCGGCTCCGCAGCCTCCGGCTTCGGTTTCTGTGCCTTCGGGGCATCAGAAACAGACAACCCCTTCAAGGCCTTGAAGGGGTTGTGGGAAATATCGTCAGTTTTTTTCTTCCGGCCTGACATGATCCTGTCTCCGTAGGATAATCAGCGACGTACAATTTTGCGGCGGCCCTGCATCATCTTGGTCTGCTTGCGCAGTATCGCGCCGGCCTTTTCAAGATGAAACTGGTACCAGACATCCCCGTAGGCCTGCATCTTCATCTTCTTGCCCGCCTTGAGAGCTTCGAGATTGGCTTCAAGCAGTTCGTCTCCGCCGCACTTTTTGACTCCCTTCTCCATCATCTGCACGGCCTTGTCATGTTCGCCGATTTTATCCAGGCAGAAAGCATAGACATTCCAGAGCAGTGGTTCCTTGCGGGTCGTGGCAACGGCATTGTCAAAGGTCTTGATCATCTTGCCAGACTGGTTGCGCTTCATATAGATAATCGCAAGCATGGCCGTAGCAACCCAGTGCCGGATGAAACCCTTGGTCAGGAACTCATAAGCCTTGCTGAAGTCTTTTTTCAGATAGTAGATGGTGCCGATCTGCGAATTCATCTGTTTGCGCAGGTAGAACTGCCAGGTGCCATATTTTTTCTGGGTTTCAAGCAGGGTCTGGATGGCCTTTTCAGTGTGGTTGGCCATCATGTCCTTTTGTGCGCTTTCGACCATGGCGTTCACCTTCTTCATAAAAATACGCATCAGAATGAAGAAGACGGCAGCGAAAACGATCGTGCCGATCAGCGGCGCATACATCATATTGAGGCCGGCCAGAACAACCACGAGGGCGGCGACTGCTGTTCCGACAGCTGCGGAAATAATCAGGGTCAACATGGAATCCGTTGTCCTTTCAGGAAAAATTTTAAGTTTCGCACTTTAGCAGTCTGCCACGGAAATGTCAAAACAATCCAGCCTGACAGAAGGTACTGAAAAGGAAGGGAAAGTGTCTGCATCAATTTTCGCTGGATGGGCAAGAAATTAACCGCTGACGCTGCCTCTGACCATCAGGGTCAGCCTGTCGCCCGGCCTGAGAACATGATTTTCAGAGAGATTGTTCCAAGCGCGGATCTGCGCCGTCTCCACGGAAAACTGGCGGCCAATCCCCCAGAGGGTGTCACCGGTACGAACCCTGTAAACGACCTTTCGCTCCGGCCCCTTGTTGACAACTTTTTTGGAGACCACAACGGAACGGGTTGCTTTTGATGAAACAACCATTCTCTGGCCCGGACGGATGACATTGCTCCAGCCAAGCCGGTTCCAGACGCGCAACTGCTTCTCTGACACACCAAATTTCCGGGAAATTTTCCAGAGGGAGTCCCCAGAACGAACCGTGTAGTAACTGCGTTTCGAGCGTTTGTAATCATCCTTGAGTTCTGCAAGCGGGCGACGACCATTGTAATCCGGATTGAGGGGAACAATCAGGTTGGTGCCGATCTGCAGGGCGCGCGGGTTGCGGATCTGATTCAGCCTCTGGATATCTGAGGTTCTTACCCCGTAGCGCTTCGAAAGTGCCAACAGCGTATCACCGGACTTGATCTTGTGGCGCTGATAATTGGCACGTTTGGCAGCCGGCATCCCGGCATATTGTTCGGCAAATACCAAGGCGCTTCCGGCCGGAATGCGTACCTGGTAATCCTTGGCGCCCGGAGGGCTCGACCAGCGCTTCAACTCGGGGTTGAGTTTCTTGATGGTGTCGTAATCGACGCCGCTGAGTCTTGCAACCACCTCCAGGTCGGTGCTGGACGGCAACGAATAGGTATCGTAGACCAGCGGTTCCTGCCACTCCAGGTTTTCAAAACCAAATTTTTCCGGTTGCTTGGCAATCAACAGAACGGCAAGCAGCTTCGGAATGTAATTCTTGGTTTCTTTGCGCAGGTAGGACCTGCGGCTGATCTCCCAGAAATCACGGGTTTTATACTTGCGGACAGCCTGACGGAGTTTGCCGGGGCCGGCGTTGTAGGAAGCAACGGCCAGGTACCAGTCGCCGTCAAAATCTTCATAGAGGTCGGATAGAAAACGGGCCGCCGCCCGAGTTGCCTTTTCCGGATCACGGCGTTCATCATGCCACCAGTCATTGACCAGGCCGTAACGTTTCCCGGTACTTTCGATAAACTGCCAGGGGCCAACCGCATGCGCCCAACTGTAGGCTTTTGGATTAAACCCGGATTCGACCATGGCCAGGTAGGCCAGGTCTTCGGGGAGCCCCGCTTCGGCGAAAATCTCCCGCATCATCGGCATGTAGCGCGCAGAACGTTCCAGCCAGATTCTGAACGTATTGCGAGCCCGGCCGGTGTAATACTCGACAAAATAGCGGACCTTGTCGTTTTCGACCACGGGGAAATCGAATTCCGGTTCGGCCCGGGCAACTGACTGTCCCACACTCTCAGGAGGGATTTGATCTTCACCTTGCAATACGCGATTGTCAGCCAGAGTTTCTGCGTCCAAATCCTCCGACTCAAGGTCCGTAGCCATAGTATCGAACGTTGCGGCCGGGCGGCCTGATTCTTCCGTCGCTACCTGCTCTACCTCCCCGGGCAACAAATCGTGCTGTGCCAAAGGACTGGCCTGCAAGCCGTCGTTTGTCACACTCCCGGGAGATTGTGGAATCGCAATCGGTGCCGGCGAAGCGGTAAAAACGGAATCGCCCTGACGGGCCGAATACATACTGTCGGCAGCACAACCCGCGAGCAGAAGCGGAACGAGCAGCCACAGTTTATGGATGTGCATATTTGATACCTCCTGGAAACCGGCACAAGGCTACACGAAAAAGCCTTCTCGAGTCAATTCACTGCCAGCAACGTTCCTCAAGTTCTGCAAGTAATGGACCGAAGCTTTCGGGATTCCGGGCACTGACCGGGATCGCTTCAAAACGTCGGCAAAGGGGAGCAATTTCTTCTACGGGAACCAAATCTGTCTTATTGAATACCAGCAGACGGGGAACATGGTCCAGATCCAGGTCGCGCAGAATGCGGTCGACAGCGTTAATCTGTTCCTCAAAACGCGGATTGGAAAGATCGACGACATGCAGCAGAAGATGAGCATCCTCCAGCTCTTCCAGAGTTGCCCGGAAAGCACCCACCAGGCTCTCCGGCAACTCGCGGATGAAGCCGACGGTGTCGGTGATGATGATCTCCCGCTCGCGGGGAAAACGCAACCGCCGCGTTGCCGTATCAAGGGTGGCAAACAGCAGGTTCTCAGTCAGAACTTCGCTTTGGGTCAGTGCATTGAGCAGAGTCGATTTACCGGCATTGGTGTAGCCGACGATGGAGACAATCGGTACGCCGGCCTTGACCCGGCGCTGCCGGCGCTGGAAACGGCCGCGCCCCAGATTTTTCAGTTGCTTCTCCAGACGGGAAATGCGGTCCCGGATACGCCGCCGATCGACTTCCAGTTTGGTCTCACCGGGGCCGCGCCCGCCGATCCCGCCCATCAGGCGCGACATGGCCGTCCCCTTGCCGGCCAGGCGCGGCAGAATATACTTGAGCTGGGCCAGTTCGACCTGCACTTTACCATCCAGGGTGTGCGCCCGGCGGGCAAAGATGTCAAGGATCAACTGGCTGCGATCAATGACCTTGAGATCGGTCAGCGCGGTAATGGACCTGACCTGTACCGGGGTCAGGTTCTGATCGAAGATCAGCAGTGTGGCCCCTTTGTGCAGAGCGCTGATCACCACTTCCTTGATTTTTCCTTCTCCCATCAGGGTCCGCGGATTGAATTTACGGGGCCGCTGGGTAATGCACTCAAGGACAACCGTGTCCGCAGTACGGGCCAGTTCCGCCAATTCATCGAGGGAGTCCTCGACTTCGCGCCGCGGTGACTGGGACACCGAGATCAGGATAGCCTTTTCGCGGCTGTCGCCAAGGTCAACCGACTCGGCCCTCGAACGCTCCAGTTCCGCTTCCAGCCCACGTAGGAAAGCAGAGAGATTAAACGCCCAGCTATGGATCGAAGGGACTTCCTGGACCTGGACAATCTTGCCCTGGGGGTCGGGTGGAATCAGGTGGGCAAAATGAACTTTGCCCGGCAGGCCATCCTCACCAACAGCCAGGACCACCATCATATCAAGACGCAGCAAAGCGAGGTCATTGAGGTCATCCTGGGAGAGCGGCTCACCCTTTAGATGAGTGTGAATGCAGCGCAGGCCGCGCAGACCACTGCGATCGAGACCGAACCGATTCAGATCGGGGATGACAATTTCCCGGTCGTCGCCCAGCATGACGTGCTCTACTTTGCCGCTCCTGTTGACGATCAGACCAATCTGGCGACGCAACTCCCTGGACAATTCGGTCAGGTAACGTCCCAGTTCCGGCGTAATAACCTGGCTGGCAGGGATACGCCGCTGGTAGATACGTTCAAGAGCCTTGACCTGGCTTGACTTGAGACCTGTTAGAGAGCCGTGAATCACAAGATCAGTTCCGAGTGCTCAGCGATGAGCGATGAGTCAGAAGAAAAAAAGCAAAAGGCCCCCGCTCGGGGGCCTTCCGCCTATCTAATACAAAGCGAAGGATATCATCAACCGCTGGCGACGACGCTGAAACCACAGTCGACGTAATGTACTTCACCGGTCACACCGGAGGAGAGATCGGACAGCAGGTAGACGCTCGACTTGCCGACCTCTTCCAGGGTCACTGTGCGATGCAACGGCGCAGCATTCTCCATCAACCGGACCTTGTCCTTGAAGTTGGAAATCCCGGATGCCGCCAGAGTCCGGATCGGCCCGGCAGACAACGCATTGACGCGAATGTTTTGATCGCCGAGTTCCGCCGCCAGGTAGCGCATCGACGATTCGAGGGCCGCTTTGGCAACGCCCATGACATTATAGCCATGGACGACCCGTTGGGCGCCGAGATAGGTCATGGTGACAATACTTCCGCCATCTTTCATCAGGGGCGCAGCCACCTTGGTCAGTGCAACCAGGGAATAGGCGCTGATATCCATTGCCAGACTGAAACCATCCCGGCTGGTCTGGCTGAAGGGGTTCTTGAGATCCTCGCGGTTGGCAAAAGCCACCGAGTGGACCATAAAATCCAGTTTACCCCAGCGTTTTTCTATTTCTGCGAAAGTCGCCTCAATCTGGGCATCGTCAGACACATCACAACGCAGGATCAACTCCGCGTCCAAGCTCTCCGCAAGAGGGCGCACCCTCTTTTCGAGCGCGTCATTCAGATAAGTGAATGCCAGGGAAGCGCCCTGTTCGCGCAACATGCGGGCAACGCCCCAGGCAATGCTCTTATCGTTAGCGACACCGAAAATAATGCCGCGCTTACCAGCCATCAAACCCATGTGGCCAAACCCTCCTCATACTATATTAGTGTTTGCATGTTTCTTGTACCAAATCAGCATTGTGAATGCAATCCTCTATTCGCTCGGCAGCCTCCTAGTTCTGCGTCACTTTGCTGCCAAGCAGAACAAGCAGATCGTCAGCTTTTTTGGCCCCGGGCACAACCTGCCCGTCGGGCAAAACAAGCGTCGGAGTGGAACGAATGCCGAGTTCCTTGACCAGAGCCAGAGTCTCGTCAATGGCTCCGGTATCACAGCTTGCTGGTGGAATCGGCTTCCCGGCAAGACTGTCCTCCAGGAATTCCATCGATTTGGCACAGACGATGCTCTTGGAAATCTCATAGGCGTTCGGATGCATTTTCAACGGAAACAGTTTGATCAAAAAGGCAATGTTCTGATCACGCTCGACCACTTCCTGAAGCGCCGCATGCAATTTGCCGCAGTAAGGGCATTCCGGATCGGTAAAAACGATGGCCTTGATCTTGGCAGAAGGACTGCCGAGCAGCAGGGCGTCATCCAGAGGAATTTTCGAGACGTCGATCCTGTTCATCTCTGCATGATATTTCTGGGTCACGTTGGACATATCAGACAGACGAATAACGCTTCCTGACATCAGGTAATTTTTAGAAAAATCGAGATATACAGGAAACCTCTTCCGGTCTTTTTCTATTTCCACAACCCAGAAGCCTGGAACTTCGGCAAATTTGACATCATGAACTCCGTCAACCAGGCTGCCCAGAATTGATTTGGCCTCATGAACATCCAGGGTGTGGCATTCGGCACAATTGCCTGCGCCACAATCATTCTTATCCATTGCCGCCACAGGAACCGCGCAGAGGCACAGCATAAAAAACAACAAACTGATACGCATAGATCACCAACTTTCCCCGACCGAACGGTCGATCATAAAAAAGACTGCACACAATTTTTAATTGTAACTAAATCCACCTGTCTCACGCAAGCTGACAAAGTCTGTCTTTCGAGGTTTATTGTTAATCGGTCTTGACAGTTCCGCTCCGGATGACTAAATTCCATCCTGCACCGGGAAAACCATGGGCTTTGCATTTGCCTGAGAATCTCCCGGAAACTACCCGTCCAGAAAGGAAACCCCTGACAATGACCGACCAAAGCGCCTGCGACAGCTGCAGTGTCTCTTCCTGCTCAGCCAAGTCGCGCAGCCCCCAGGAAAACGACGAACAATTTCAAACACGCCAGCGCCTCGAAAGCCGTCTCTGCAAAATCGGCCAGAAGCTGATGGTCATGTCCGGCAAAGGCGGCGTCGGCAAAAGCACGATGTCTGTCAGCCTGGCACTGGCCTTGGCCCAAGAGGGTAAAAAGGTCGGACTGCTCGATGTCGACCTGCACGGGCCCAGTCTGCCGACCATGCTCGGTCTGAACGAGGAGCAGCTCTTTTCGAGTGATGACGGCATCGTCCCGCTCGAGTTCGAAGGCATCAAGGTCATGTCGATCGGCTTCATGATTGAACGGGTCGACCAGGCCATGATCATGCGCGGACCGATGAAGCACGGCGCAATCCAGCAATTCCTGGCTGATGTCAACTGGGGAGAGCTTGACTATCTGGTCATCGACTGCCCGCCCGGTACGGGTGATGAGCCGCTCTCCGCAGCACAGTTGCTCGGCGAGGGCGCCGCAGCGGTTGTCGTCACGACACCCCAGGAGGTCGCCCTGGTCGACGTGGAAAAGTCGATCAGCTTCTGCAACGAACTCAAATTGAATCTGCTCGGGGTTATTGAGAATATGAGCGGTTTCATCTGCCCGCACTGCGGAGAAGTTTCCGATATTTTCAAGAGCGGCGGCGGAGAGGCCCTTGCAGCCAAACGGGGAGTTCCCTTTCTCGGCAGCGTTCCCCTCGACCCGCGTATGGTTCTGTCAGGCGACAGCGGCAAGCCCTTCATCCTGGAGCATCCGGACACTGAAGCGGCCCAGGCTCTGCAGAGTGTGGCCCGCAAGATTATTTAGTTTCCGCATGGAAATGATCTAAAAAACTGCAAGGTGCCGGGTATGAACGGGTTGATACCCGCTTTGAACCCGGCACCTTTTTTTTTGGAACATCGCTATGGGCACACTGACCCTATTCGGCATCGCACTGGCCCTGGCCATGGACGCCTTTGCAGTCGCCCTCGGCACAGGCGTGACCCTGAAACGCCTGACCGGCCGCCACATTTTCCGACTCAGCTTTCACTTCGGACTGTTTCAGGCTCTCATGCCTGTCATCGGCTGGCTGGCAGGGCAAACCCTGGTGCAATGGATTTCCGCCTGGGACCACTGGATTGCCTTTGCCCTGTTGTCTTTGGTCGGCAGCCGCATGATCCGGGAATCCTTCCAAGACAAGGAGCCCGCTGCCAACGACCCAACCCGTGGCCTGACCCTGGTCATCCTTTCTATTGCCACCAGTATCGACGCCCTGGCCGTCGGCTTCTCCCTGAGTCTGCTGGGCGTGTCTATCTGGCTGCCGGCCGTCGTCATCGGCCTGGTGGCCGGCGTATTGACCATCATCGGCATGCTGCTCGGCGACCGGATCGGCACCCGTTGGGGCTCAAGGGTTGAAATTCTCGGCGGACTGGTCCTGATTGTAATCGGGCTGAAGATCCTCTGGGAGCACACCCTGGGGTAGCTATAGCAGCCTGAAACTCTGGATGGACACAATGAAGTTTCCATATGGGAAACGAGCTAAGTGTCCACGACCTCCATGCGGGTCAGTTTCTTTCCGATCAAGGTTGCCGCGACGACGAGAGTAGAAGAAAGAAAAATCATCATGATGCCCAGTGCGGAAAGCTTCCCCCACAAACCGTCTTCAGCAAAATGCAGAATCTGAACAGCCAGCACTTCCGACCCGGGCCGGGAAAGGACAACCGACAGAGACAACTCACGGACAAACATGGTCGCCATCAGGATCCATCCCGAAACAATCCCGGGGACCAGAAGCGGAATGACAATACGCCGCATGGTGTAAAAGGTGCTCGCGCCGCAGATCCTGGAAGACTCTTCCAGATGATCGTGAATCTGGACAAAAGCACTGGAGATCGGTCTGACGCCATACGGAAGATAGGTGGCGATATAACCGATCAGCAGCGCCCAGATCGTGCCGTACAATGGCGTCTGCACGAAAAACCACATAAAACCGACCCCGATAACGATGCCGGGAAAGGAAAAAGATAGAAAGCTCAACGATTCAAGAATGCCTGATGCTTTCGAACGGACCTTGACGATCACATAGGAGACGAAAATCGACAGGACAACGCCCAGAGTGGCCCCCACCACACCCAAGGTAAGACTGTTTCTGATCGACAGCAGCGAAATCGGATCTTTAAGCACATCAATCCAGTTATTCCAGCTCATCATAGCAAAGGCCCTGGCGCTCGGCACCATGGAATATGGCAGCATGGACGTGTAAAAGAGGACCAGAACCGGCAGAACAATCAGCACGAAACAGAGCAGTCCGACGATGAGAAAAACGGGAAACTTGTACTGTTTGAGATCGAGCAGGGTCGGCTTGAAACCACGACTCGAAACTGTGACAAACTTGCCGCGTTCGGAGGTCAGGTAGCGGTAAACGTAGATGAGCGCGATGGACGCGACAAGGGCACTCATACCGATCGCTGCAGCTTTACCGAAGTCAGCGGCGAAACCACTGGAGATGCTTCGATAAATATAGGTGGAGAGTACGTAAATTCTTCCCGGCATCCCAACCACCGAGGGCACGGCAAAAGAAGCCAGACTCCTGACGACAACTAGTATCGCCGCAGCCAGGATTGCCGGGCGCAGGACCGGAAGTGTCACTCGAAAAAGGGTGCGCAGAACCGACGCCCCGCAGACCTTCGAAGACTCCTCCAGGGTGACATCAAATGCTCTCATGGCTGGTGCAATGATCAGATAGGCAATCGGCAGGTCAAGAAGCCCTTCCACAAGGATCATCCCCGGCAAGGTATAGATATTGAAGAACGCCCCGTCTAAACCGAACATCTGCATCAGAAAACGGTTCAAAATCCCGTTGCTGGGGTTGAGCAGCAGAACCCAACTAACCGAGAACAGGATGTGCGGAATCATCATCGGTATAATTGAGATGATTGAGAAAAGGAATTTAAACGGTAGGTTGGTTCGGGTATTGACGTAAGCCAGAAAGAGCGCCAGGGTTGTCGCAACCAGGGCTGACCCTACAGTAAAGATTATTGTATTGAGAAGGACCTCTCTCAGAATTGGATCAGTATAACCCTCGATATACTTATCCAGTGTGAAACTGCCAAAGGATGTCAGTCCTTCAGAAAAACTTCCAAACAGGAGCATCAGAACAGGACAGACCGTCAGAAAACCAACGATCAGAATAAGAGAAAAAGTCAAGGACGGCTTTTTAAACATGTCTTGGCCCGTTAAACTGGCAGCAGGAAGCAGTGGTCAGGATCGAAAGAGATATAGATTTCATCCCCTTCCGTTATGTCCTCGGTCGGTTCGATGGTGGTCGTCAACAGAGTGTCGCCGATGCGGACTTCACCCTCGTAAGCCTCACCGATAAACACCAGGGTCTCCAGTTTGCCGCAGAAGACGTTTTTACCCTCCCCTACTTCGGTTGTCGCAAGCTTCATGAATTCAGGGCGGATGCACAACATGGCTTCCTGCCCGGGAGCAATTTTCTGACTGTTCAGCCCCACGATCTGGCCTATAGCGGAATCAAAAACCGCGTGGTTCCCTTCCTCGCGAATAACCTTCCCCTTGATCAGGTTGGCGCGGCCAATGAAGTCTGCAACAAAACGATGATCAGAATTAAAATATATCTTTTTGGGGCTGCCGATCTCAACGATCCTGCCGGCGCGCATCACCGCAATGTGATCGGACAGGGCAAGAGCCTCAATTCTGTCATGGGTCACGTAGACCGCGGTTATTTTCAGTTCACTTAAGAATCGACGTAATTCTTTCCTGGTATCTTCTCGCAGTTTTGCATCCAGATTGCTTAAAGGCTCATCAAACAGAATGACCTTGGGCTCCGCCACGAGTGCCCGAGCCAAGGCCACGCGCTGCTGCTGCCCGCCACTGAGCTTGGTCGCCGGACGGCCCTCGAATCCGTCCAGTTGCACGAATCCGAGCACCTTCCTGACCTTGCTTCGGATTTGTTCTTTGGGCAGCTTTCTGGTCTGAAGCGGATAAGCCACATTGTCGAATACGGTCATATGCGGCCAGATCGCGTAGGTCTGAAAAACCATGCCGAGGCCACGTTTTTCCGGCGGAACAAAAATCTTCTTCTCGCTCGACCAGACCAGCTGGTCACCGATCATGATCTCCCCGCCATCAGGGTTTTCCAGCCCCACGACACATCTCAGCAAGGTAGTTTTGCCGCAGCCGCTCGGCCCGAGCAGAGTGAAAATTTCGTTGGCTGGAATGGTCAGGTCGACTTTATCCAGGGCCTTGATCTGCTTGCCTTCCGAATAGTAGTTCCTGATCAGTCCCTTGATACGGATTTCCATGTGTCCTCAATTCAGAAAAAACGGGACCGGGATGACCCGGTCCCGTTCGTGACCACCCAACATGCAAAGGTCAGCAGCGGGCTATTTACCATAGAAAATTTTCTTGAATTCATTACCCCAAGAGTGAATCTCCTCATCGGACAGTTCCCTGATCGGCAGGACCTTGACATCACTGATGCCGTCAATTGGCGGAAACACCCCGGGAGCCAGCACATATTCACCGACCTTATCGGCCAGCATCTTCATGGCGTCCCTGGTCAGCCAGTAATCCATGAAATGTCTGGCCGCATTGGGATGTGGAGCCTTGGCGGAAATCGCGATTCCCCTTGGAGAGCCAAGCAGGGTATCCACCCTGGCCCAATCCAGCGGCGCAGGAGCTTTTGTGATGATGTATTTCGGCATGGAAATCGCCAGGTGTTTCTCACCGCTCTCCACCGGAGCCGGAGTGGGGCCAAAAGATTTGACAAACATAGGCCTATTGGCTGCAAGCCCCTTGACGAATTTTAGCCAGGCCTCATCTGACGGAAAAATCTTGTTCTCCTTCAGACCCACCAGCCAGGTAATGGTCGTAGCGTGTAACGAGGGATCAGGCATGACGATCTTGTCAAACCATTTCGGATCGGTGAGATCTTCATAGCGGGTGGGAACATCTTCCGGCTTGACCATTTCCTTGTTGTAGATCATTGCAACATACTCGATGCCGAATTGCACAATGGTGTCATCCTGCTGTGCCCAATCGGGGTAACCCGTTGCGGATGGAGACTTGTAGGCAACCAGAACACCTTTATCCTTGAGGATTTTCATAACCGGCAGGGGTGCCTGGAGAACATCGGCCTGCAGTTTGCCGGCAGCATGTTCGGTCAATATGGTTGCCAGGTATTTGGAGGTGGAAATCCGAGTGTATATTCCTTTGATCCCCTGGGAGGAACTATATTCCTCCACAATCGGTTGTATTGCCGTGATGTTGGCATAAAAGTTCACCTGACCTTCGCTTTTTGCTTTAACCAGATCCGCCGCGAAGACGCTTGGAACCAGGAAGAGACCCAACAATAAAATTGAAAGTTTTTTCATTTTCCCAACTCCTTTTTTTGTAATGAAGAATGAGCCTGTCGGATGATAGTCACACACTGAACTATATAGAAATAAAACATAAAACTGACGAAATGCAATGAGAGTTGGTCGAAATGCATGACCTTTGTCGACTGGAGCCTTCAGTAGATTCTCTGGGTTACAAAATCAGGAAAACGTTCTTTCCCTCGGGGGGTCAAAAAAACCGACCTAAGGGTCGGCGCGTTAAGCTTACCATTTTCTTATTATCCCACCTTCGCCCCCCACAAAGTAGAATAGCTGTTTATCATCACCGCCGAATCCATCCCGACATATCGAGCAAGTCGTTTGGATCTCCCGAGAGTTAAACCGGGTGTTCATATCTGCCAAGGTGCCGATACAGCCCGGATTTCCTCAACACAAAGATAAGGAATTTTCAGGTTTCCCCAACCCTTGCCGAGTTCAATCCCGTTTGGCTCAGGTCGATGAAAATCGGACCCCCCAGTGATGACCAGATTGCGCCGGCGGGCAAGGGTCAGATGACGGTCAATGGTCGCATTGTCGGCTCCCGAGTTATAAACCTCCAGCCCATCCAGTCCCAGATCGATGAATTCATCAACCAACTGCTCCAAGCCGTTTTCGGAAACCTCTATAAACGGCGGATGTGCCAGAACCGCACAGCCACCGGCAGCATGCAACATGTCAATTGCCTCATCCACCGGGAAATAACGCTTGGGAACGTTGCAGGGGACCAAGTAGCGCTGAAAAGCCTCTTCCATGCTGCGTACGCAACCGGCATTCACCAGGGCCTGTCCGATATGCGGGCGCCCCAGAGTGCCGCCGGCCAAGGCAGTGATCTCACCAAAATCGAGCGGCTGGTATTTCTGTTCAGACAGCCTTGCGTTGACTCTCTCCAGGATCTGACGGTTGCGGTTGGCCCGGAAATCCCTGAAATCCTGCAGTGCCCGACACAAGGCTGCGTCATTATGATCGAAATCGTAACCGAGCAGATGGATATCCTGGTGCTCTTGCCAGACAACCGAGAGTTCCACGCCCGACATAACCTCAACACCAGCCTGTCGACCTGCGGCTATCGCCTCTGGGATGCCATCCACATTGTCATGATCAGCAATGGCAATCGCGCGCAAACCCAGCCCGGCGGCCCTGGCCACCAGTTCGGTGGGCGTCAGGACACCATCGGAAAAAGTGCTGTGGAGGTGTAGGTCGACGAGATCTCGCATGCTTCCATCCTATCATAAAAAAACGGGACGCGGGACGAGGGACGCGGGACGAGGAAATCAAAAAAACTTTCACCCCTACCGTCAGCCGTCAGCCTTCTTACCGCGCTTGATTTGAAAGGTTTTCGCGTCCCTCGTCCCTCGTCCCGCGTCCCTCGCTTTCCCATTGACAACCCGCCCTCACCATGCTTCCCTGTTTAACGAAATCCAGACTGAAATGGAACAATATGCCACCTCTGCTCGAAGTCAACAACCTGCAGACTTTTTTCTTTACCAATGAAGGCCTGGTCAAGGCGATCGCCGGGATCGACTTTCATATCGATGCCGGCGAGACCCTGGCGCTGGTCGGCGAGTCCGGCTGCGGCAAATCGATTACAGCCCTCTCCCTGTTGCGCCTGGTACCCGAACCGGGTCGCATCGTCGAAGGTGAAATCCGCTTTGACGGTAAAGATCTGCTGCGCATGCCCCTGGAGGAGATGCGTCGGGTGCGCGGTAATCGTATCAGCATGATTTTCCAGGAGCCGATGACCTCGCTCAACCCCGTGTTCCGCATCGGTGACCAGATCGCGGAAGTGTTGTTGCTGCACAAGGGCAGAAGCCATCAGGAGGCGTTAGAAGCCGCCGCCGACCTGTTGCACCAGGTTGGCATCCCGGCCCCTGAAGAACGTCTTAAGGATTTTCCCCACCAGTTGTCCGGCGGCATGCGCCAGCGGGTCATGATCGCCATGGCCCTGGCCTGCAATCCGCAGTTGCTGATCGCCGATGAACCGACCACGGCCCTCGATGTCACCATCCAGGCGCAGATTCTTGATCTTTTGGCCCGGCTCAAATCGGAACGCGACATGGCGACACTGCTGATTACTCACGACCTCGGCATCGTCGCCAAAATCGCTGACCGGGTCGCCATCATGTATGCCGGACGCATGCTCGAAATTGCGCCGGTGTTCGAACTCTTCGCCAACCCGGTCCACCCCTACACCCAAGGGCTGCTCGCCTGCATCCCCCGCGTCGGGGAAAAACGTCAACGTCTGCAACCGATAGAAGGCACCGTTCCGACCCCCGGCAAACTACCGGAGGGCTGTTCCTTTCTGGAGCGCTGTTCTCAAGCGTTTGCTCCCTGCGAGGGGCAGATGCCACCGCTTCAGGAAATCGGGCCCGGGCACCTGGTGCGCTGCTGGAGGGTCTGTGATGGATGATTTGCTACGGGTCAGGGACCTGAGGAAATCCTTCAGCGTCAGCAGCGCCCGTCCGGGTGGTCCGAAACGGTCCCTACTGGCGGTTGACGGCGTCAGCTTCGATCTGAAGACTGGAGAAACCCTGGGGCTGGTCGGTGAGTCTGGCTGCGGCAAATCAACCACTGGCAAACTGCTGCTGCGTCTGCTGGAACCAGATTCCGGTTCGGTGGAATTCCGTGGTGAAGATCTGCTGTCGCTGTCCAAGAAGCGCATGACCGCACTGCGCAGAGAGATGCAGATGATCTTCCAGGACCCCTTTTCCTCGCTCAACCCGAGAATGCGGGTCGGTGAGATTATCGGCGAACCGCTGATCATCCACCGGTTGGCAAAGGGAGCGGAGGTCAAAGACCGGGTCATGAAGCTGATGCAGACCGTTGGCCTGTCAGCGGACCATTACAACCGCTACGCCCACGAATTTTCGGGGGGACAACGACAGCGCATTGGCATTGCCCGAACCCTGGCCGTGCAACCGAGCCTGATTGTCGCCGATGAGCCG
>DAOVNV010000198.1 GCA_030630015.1 Desulfuromonadales bacterium
CGAGACCATCAGAAGCAGAGACAAGAAGAAAC
Source organism: Desulfuromonadales bacterium (assembly GCA_030630015.1). Lineage (GTDB taxonomy): Bacteria > Desulfobacterota > Desulfuromonadia > Desulfuromonadales > BM103 > JAQYVZ01. The sequence continues at coordinate 33 of DAOVNV010000198.1, forward strand.
TCCTGCGGTAACACTGCCAGATTCTGGGGTACTGCAGGGCATCGATGCGATCCAGATTTTTCCGACAGGCTTTGCGGAATATGAATTTTGCTTTCAAACCACCGAGCAGAATTCCCGTCGCCAGTGCAAGCCACGGCCAGATGAGTTCCGGGTGCAGATAATAGGCTTGCCGCACCAATTGTCCACCTTTCAGCAGCAGGATGAAACCACCGATATGCCAGATCAATGCGGCCAGGATTTTCAAAGTGCGATGAGAGGACTTCATTTTCGCCTATATCAGCATAAATTGGGAGATGTCCATTATACTTTTTCCACTCTCTGCCAGCAAGAGAGTGGAAAATTGACAGATTTTCATCACTTACAGCACCTTAAACTTGCATCTGGACGCAGGTCCGTTTAGATTACCCTTGGTGCTGGCATATCAGGATCCGGATCTCTTCGGGCGCAACTGCCGGCAACAGGCAATCCTGTTGATGAAATCACCCGGGAGCGGGCAATGCACAAAGTCGACGTTTATCTTCTGAAGAATACCTTTTATATCCTGGTGCTCGGCAACCTGATTGCGCTGATCCTGCACAAATTGAATCTCTTCATGCTGATAAATGTGATCGCCCTGTCCATCAACCTGATTGTTCTTCTGCTGATCAAGCTCACAATCCACCGCTATGCCGGGGAATTCGGCAAAACCAGGCAAGAGGTCAAGGACTTCCTCGGTAAATATATCGAAGATGATACGAAAGAAAAACTGTCTTTTCACGATTATATCGAAAAGCTGCTGGCGGGCGTCCCTCCGCGGCATTCGTAAATAAAGTCGTACCTCACCGGAAACATACTAAAGAAAAAGCGGAGATCAGCATAAGCTGGTCTCCGCTTTACGTCGCTCTGTCAGAATAAGACTTACCCAGCCAGAACCTTTTCGACGGGTGTGTAATCGAGCCCGAAAGCTTCAGCCACGCCTTCGTAAACCACCTTGCCTTCCACCACGTTCAGTCCTTCCTTGACGCCCGCCACATCCAGGGCCACCCGCTTCCAGCCCTTTTCGGCGATGGCTCGCGCGTAAGGCAGGGTGGCGTTGGTCAGCGCTATGGTGGACGTCATGGGCACAGCCCCCGGCATGTTCGCTACACAGTAGTGAGTGACCCCGTCAACATCGTAAATCGGGTTGCCATGGGTGGTTGCATGTGAAGTCTCGAAGCAGCCGCCCTGATCGATAGCCACATCGACCAGAACCGCACCTGGCTTCATCGTCTTGAGCATGTCCCGCGTCACCAGCTTGGGCGCTTTTGCACCATGCAGGAGCACCGCGCCAATCACCGCGTCCGCTTCCTGAAGCAGGTCCCGAACAACGGAGGGTGACGACATCATCGGGAAACAGTTTTTCGGCATCACTTCAGACAAGTGGCGCAACCGCGTGAGATTGGTATCGAGCAGGTACACCTTGGCTCCTAGGCCACAGGCCATTTGCGCCGCGTGTGTCCCGACCACGCCGCCGCCGAGAACCAGGACCGTTGCCGGCGCGACGCCCGGTACACCGCCAAGCAGCACACCGCGCCCGCCCTGGGCTCGCTCCAGGTACTTGGCCGCCTGCTGGGCTGCCATGCGGCCGGCGACTTCGCTCATCGGGGTCAGCAGCGGCAGGCTGCCATCATTGTTCACGATCGTTTCGTAGGCGATACAGACGGCGCCACAAGCAATCATGGCATGGGTCAGTTCCTCCGAAGCCGCAAAATGGAAATAAGTAAAGACGATCTGTCCCTCGCGGATCAGGTCGTACTCGCTGGGCTGGGGCTCCTTGACATGCATAACCATGTCAGCTCTCTGGAAAATTTCAGCCGGCGTTGCGACAATCTCGGCTCCGGCCTTTGCATAATCGGCATCATTGAAACCGCTGCCGATCCCGGCATTCTGTTCCACCAGAACTGTCTGGCCGCTCGTCAACATGACCTCGACACCGGATGGCGTCATGCAGACCCGATTCTCTTCTGACTTGATCTCCTTAAGAATGCCAACGACCATCATCAAACTCCTTTCAGACTGCTCGCGGTGACTGAACCGATCAGGGATACCAGCAATTAAATGCCTAATTTTACACATTAAAAATACAGACTATCAGAAAACCAGGCGTTTTTTCTTGCAAATATTTCTTAAAAACCTAAATCAAAGGAAGATTCCTCTACAAAATAAGCATAAATTTGCAGATTATTGGATGAAGCCCTATGGATAAGATTGATCGAGCGATTCTTGCTGCGTTGCAAAAAGATGGCCGTATTTCAAATGTTCAACTCGCCGAGCAGGTCGGGCTTTCCGAATCCGCATGTCTGCGCCGGGTCAGAATCCTGGAAGAGGAAGGGATTATCGACCGCTATGTCACCCTGATCAGCCAGGCGGCAGTCGGCAAGCCGAACAACGTCTTCGTTCGCCTCACACCCTGGATGGCCAACAGCGTGAAAAGCTCGCCCATTTCGAAACCGCCATCCAGAACGTCCCGGAAGTCATGGAATGCTACCTGATGTCCGGCGACTTCGACGACCTGTTGCGGGTTATTGTCAAGGACAATACCGACTATGTCCGCATCCACAGTGAACTCACCGGCCTGACCGGCATCCTCCGGGTGCAGTCTTCATTCGCCCTGAGGGCCGTCATCAACAAGACGGAGTTGCCGCTCGGAAGCTGACTCTTCAACAGAGGGCGAGAGCCCCTGCTCAGCGCACCTCGAGGACATGGACTGCGCATGAGATGCAGGGATCATATGCCCTGACAATCTGCTCCGCGATACCCGGCATGACCTCCTGATCCTCCACGGCGGCGAGGTCCAGCCGTATCTGTTCCGCCATTACCAGTTGATTAATAGCCGTCGGCGTTACCACATCGGCATCAACAACACAACCCTTGTCATCCAGCACATACTGATGGACCAGCAGTCCCCGGGGAGCCTCGAAAGCCGCGGTGCCTGTCCCCGCCCGCGGCAGCAGCTCTAACGTTCCGAGAGGAGCGTCAGGCTCCGCGGCAAGAAGATTTTCAATAAGTTGCCTGGCACGGGACAAGGCCCAGCCGATCTCGCAGACCTGAGCGGCATTGTTGGCGTAAATTCCAGCGTGCTCCAACGGAGCACCCAATCCGGTTCCTCGCGCTTCGGCCAGAGCAAGACGCGCAAGAGCACCAACCAGAAACGGCCCTCCGGAACCGGCAGAATGCTTGGCATGTGTCCCGGCAACAGCTTTTTCCCCCAGCAAACGGCGATATTGACTAACCGGAATCACCTCACCCGATGCCAGCCATAACTGCTCACCCGACAGCGAAAAACCGGTGCAGTCACCAGTCGCCAGAAAATTCCCGACCACCGGCTGACTGGCGGGATAGCTGGCGCTGGCGATAAAATTGTCCCCGAGCTGTTCCCAGCGCTCACTCCATGCGCAGAGTGCTTCGAAAACCGGCTGCAACTGCTCACGTGGCGGCCGGTGCACAATCCCGCCGGGCACGACATTGACAGGGTGAACAACCCGTCCACCAAAGAGCTCCTGCAAACTGTTTCCAAGCCCTTTGAGTTCCAGACCAGCCAACGCCAGAGGGTTCCGCTCGCGTACCAGGTCCAGAACACTTGATGCCGAATAAAAATCGGGCAGAACCAGGCAGAAGAGATGCAGGGCGTGGCTCTGGATATGCCCCCCCAGGAGAAGGAGTTCCCGAACGGCAGCTGCAACCGGAGGAACCGTTATGCCGACAGCCTGCTCCAGTGCGGCAAGAGCCGTCAACTTGTGAACCGCAGAGCAGATGCCGCAAATCCGGCAGACCAGTTCGGGAACCTCGCGCCAGTCACGGCCGAGCAGCATCGCCTCAAACAGCCGGGGGGATTCGTTCAGGTCAACCCGAACAGTCTGCAGACGCCCCTGGCTCAATCTCAATTCGACGCGACCATGGCCTTCCACGCGCGTCAACGGCTCTATGATCAGTTTAGTCACTCCCGCCTCCGGCAAAGCGCTGCATGCGCCGCTTTATTTCCAAATCCGGCAGACCGGTCTTCAGCAGCAGACGATAGAGTTCATCCCGGTTGGCTTCAGCAACCTCACCCCGGCATCCCTCGCAGGGCACCTGGATGCTCGGGCAGCGCGCATTGCAGCCCGACCTGGTCACCGGCCCGAGGCATGCAACGCCATCTTTCTCGAGCATGCAGCGGTTTTCCCGGATCCGACATTCCATACAGACCGGAGACTGC
>DAOVNV010000100.1 GCA_030630015.1 Desulfuromonadales bacterium
AAAACCGTATCATCTATCCGGGTCGGATGGCGGAAGATCGTGTGGGAAGGAAGACTCACGTCCAGATACTGGGGCTCAATGATTACATCCCGAACGGGACCCTGAACGCCGTCAACGACTCCACAGATGACCTTGATGCAAACTCCGTTTTCCTGGACGACTTCCGGGATTTCGAAGGACTGGATGTCCCGATAGCGCGGATGCATCATCTTGTCTGTCGTCGGCAGGTTTGTCCAGAGCTGAAAGCCTTGCATGATGCCGTCCTCATCACCTTTCGGCATCTCCTGGTGAATGATGCCGCTGCCAGCCGTCATCCACTGCACATCGCCTGCCGAAATCATCCCCTGGTTGCCAAGGCTGTCGCCATGCTCGACATCCCCACGCAGTACATAAGTGATCGTCTCGATGCCACGGTGTGGATGCCAGGGGAAGCCCTTGACGTAGTGTTCCGGATTGTCGGAGCGAAAATCGTCAAACAGCAAAAACGGGTCGAAAAGCGGGACCTCGTCGAAGCCAAAAGCACGCTTCAGGTGAACACCGGCCCCCTCCATCGTCGGTTTACCATGCAAAAGTGTCTTGACGTCTCTGATCTCTGCCATCTTTTCCACCCCTTCGTGGTTACTGCCTGCCAGTCACACGCATCTTGAATATTATAGCGTGTTTTGCCGGCAAGGTTGGAACGGGAGGGAACTGCGGTCCGAAAACGTAAGGGACTGCGCGTCACTTGCCAGGCTGCCACCTTACGGCGGGACAAGCGCTGAAACGCTTCTGATGCGCAAAACAGAGGAGTTGCCCTCCGAACCTGTCAGGTGCGGACAAGCACACATCCAGTTCACGTTCGGAAAGGGGTGCGCCGCACAGGGCACAGGATTGCACCGCCTCCGTCACTCCTTGTTCGGTTTGGTCAGCTGCCTGACCCGGTTCATCACTCCTATTCATAGGCCGTGGGAACCATGCACATAAAAACCAGGGGACCGTCACCCGTATTGCGATACTGGTGCTTCTGGTGAGGTGCTACAAGAAGGTAATCGCCGGCTCCGACAGCCTTTGGCGTGTCACCATCCATCACCTCGCCGCACCCCTGCAGAATGTAGTTCAGATGTTCGCTTTCATGGGTGTGGTGAGGCGTCTGCCCGCCGGGTGCCAGGGTAAATACCCGGATGGAAAAGTTGGGGGCGCCGTCAGCCTTGCCGATCGGCACCTGTTTGGTGGCGCCGATAGCACCAGCCATATGCACTGGAAGTACTTCACAATTTTCAAGACGGGTAATCCTCATTATTGACTCCTGATTATTTGTAACTATTCAGCATCTCAGCGAGGGCATGTGGTCTATAGTCATTGCCTGCGTCCAATATTGTCACTTAACTTCCCGCAAACAACAGCTATAGCCCACATGCTGTGCGGTTAGTCAGACAGCTGAATAGTTACTTTTGTTTTATTATTTCAAAGGATGACTCCCCCATGATCAGTACATCAAATATCTGTCTGGCTTATGGCAAACGGACCATTTTCAAAAACGTCAACATCAAGTTCACTCCCGGCAACTGCTACGGCCTGATCGGTGCCAACGGTGCCGGTAAATCCACCTTTCTCAAAATACTGGCCGGCGATAGCGACCCGGACAAGGGGGAGGCATCCATCGGCAAGGGGCTGCGTCTGGCCGTGCTGCGTCAGGATCAGTTCGCCTTTGATGAAGAAACCGTGTTCAATACCGTGATCATGGGTTACCAGCGGCTGTACACTGTCATGGTCGAACGCGAAGCGATCTACGCTAAAGATGAGTTTACCGAGGAGGACGGCGTCCGTTCCGGCGAGCTGGAAGCTGAATTTGCCGAGATGGACGGCTACGAAGCTGAATCCGAGGCAGCGGTTTTGTTGAACGGCTTGGGAATTCCCGAAGAACTGCGTCATAAGAAAATGAAAGAGCTGGAAGGCGGAGAAAAGGTGCGGGTCTTGCTGGCACAAGCACTATTCGGCAATCCTGATGTTTTGCTGCTTGACGAGCCAACCAACAACCTCGATCTCAAATCGATTCAATGGCTCGAAGAGTTTCTCGGCCGTTTTCAGAATACGGTGATCGTTGTCTCGCATGACCGCCACTTCCTCAATCAGGCCTGCACCCATATTGCCGATATCGATTTCGGGACCATCCGCACCTATGTGGGCAACTACGATTTCTGGTATGAGGCCAGCCAGCTGGTTTTAAAACAGAAGCAGGATGCCAACAAAAAAGCCTCAGACAAGGCGGACGAACTCAAATCGTTTATCGCCCGGTTCAGTTCCAACGCTTCCAAAGCCAAGCAGGCGACCTCGCGTAAAAAGCTGCTCGACAAACTGGATATTGAAGAGTTGCCGGTGTCTTCTCGCAAGTATCCGTTTGTGGTGTTCAAACCGGAGCGGCCCTGCGGCGATATCATCCTCGAAGTGAAGGGCCTGAGCAAAACCATCGATGGTGTCAAGGTGCTGGACAACCTGGACCTGATCGTCAACAAAGAGGACAAGATCGCCCTGATCGGCAGCAACAGCGTCGCCAAGACCACTTTGCTGCAGATCCTTGCTGGCGAAATGCAGCCCGACAGTGGCAGTTTCCGCTGGGGCGTAACCATTAGCAACGCCTACTTTCCCAAGGAAAACAGCGCTTATTTCGATAACAACCTGAATCTCATCGAGTGGCTGTGTCAGTTTCCGCCCCACGAGGGGGAGAACTTTGCCCGCGGTTTTCTTGGCCGCATGCTGTTCTCCGGCGACGAGGCAACCAAGATGACCAACGTACTCAGTGGGGGGGAGAAGGTGCGCTGCATGCTGGCGCGGATGATGCTGTCCAATGCCAATGTGCTGTTGTTCGACGAACCCACCAACCATCTCGATCTGGAATCGATCACCGCTCTCAACAACAGCCTGATCAATTTCCCCGAAGTGATTTTGTTCACCTCCCACGATCACAAATTCGTCGCCACTCTGGCCAACCGGATTGTTGAGTTGACCTCTGGCGGGGTGATCGACCGGGTGATGAGCTTTGACGAGTACCTGGAAAATGCCGATGTCAATGCACTGCGTGAGCAGTTATGCCATGGCAAAGCTGTGGAAAGTGGTCTGGCTGCTTAACAGCAAGAGCGAATAGCAGGGCTATTTGTCGAAAATTGCCGTTGCATATGGAGCGTGTGTCCGAAGCCTATCGTAGCGGAGGATGCGTGTGTCCGAAGCCTATCGTAGCGGAGGATACGATCAACCAATTTCGCAGTAGGTTCTGGTTAAGTTCGACAGGCTCCTGTAACACTATAACGCGGCTGACTGATCGACTCACCGCGACAGATCGGACAACGTCCCGGCCGCTTCAGGCGGTCCCGCTTGACGAATACGAATCCGCAGCCCCTGCATTCGGCCGGTAGAACGGTCAGAGCGAGCCCTTCGCGGTGCAGACTGTGGCGGATGTGTTCCAGATGGCCGTAGACATCTTTCACAGGGATACCGATCTCCTCGGAGATATCCATCGCCGTCACAGTATCGCGACGCAGGATGGAGACGATACCTTGCCTCAGCGTATCAAGCCTTTCGGATGGAACAACCGGCTTCTTTGGTTTCATCTCTGGCACCTCAGAGAGGATTGTATCATGTCCAGGAGGCTGTCGGACTATTCATGAGCCGGCTCCAAATAGAGGGGCCCCGCCTGATCAACTCCGCATATTGATAAACTGCAGGGCAAGGCCGAAATCCTTCTCCTTGAGCAGCTGAATCACCGTCTGCAGATCATCAAGCTTCTTCCCGCTGACCCTGACCTGATCATCCATAATCTGGGCCTGCACCTTGAGCTTGCTCGCCTTGATCTGTTTGACGATCTCTTTCCCCTTCTCCTTATCAACCCCCTGGACAATACTGATCTGCTGCCGCACTGTATTGTGTGAGGCCGATTCCGTCTTGCCGTAATCGAGGCATTTGGACGAAACCTTGCGCCGGATCAGCTTGCCGATCAGGATATCGATGATCGCTTTCAGCTTGTAGTCATCGGCGGCAAGGATGGTAATCGCCTCGTTGGCAAGCTCGATCTCGTTGTGGGTCCCCTTGAAGTCATAACGCTGGGCGACCTCCTTGCGGGTCTGGTTGACGGCATTGTCGACTTCCTGCATATCGACCTTGGATGCAATATCGAAGCTGGGCATTCTGGAATCCTCCCGTTAATATTTTTTGTGTGGTGCTTTTATTATCAGAAAAGCGGGGATTAATCCACCCTTTGCCGCTATCTTGCCAACACCACCCAAAATGACAACAAAGAAAACCTGTTGCACTGATTTCAGATTCTGAGCTATATTCCGTCCCTATGTTCCGCTCGCATTATCCCTTCCGAGTCGTTCTGCCAACATCCCGCGTGATCATGGCCGTATGGCGTATCACGCAAACTATCCTGCAAAAAACGAAGGCGGTTATACCGTCAGGCTTGCATCGTCCTGGCGCCCGGTGGGTCGGCAAACCTCCATTCGGTTTCTATCGGGGAATCCGTTTCAGGCTCGCGCTTTTTGTTTTGATTCTGATTGCCGTCACAACATTCAGCGTTTCGTTAATTGTGATGCAGATCATGAACCAGGTCCTGTTGGATTCCCTGATTCAACGAGGGAGCGCTATTACACAGGCCGCTGCAACTCCAGCCGGTTACAGTCTCCTGACGAATGATCGCCTGGCACTCGACAATCTTGCTGCACAGATCAAGCGTGCCCAAGCGGAACTTGTGTATGTTGCAATCCTGGATCTGAAGCAGAACATCCTGGCGCACAATCATCTTGATCGGGTTGGCAGCAATCTTCCACTACTGTCAGGAACTTTGCTTGAACATCCATCCGATCTCACGATTGTGAGAGGCCTGCGTGAAGGGACCGAGTGCTTTGAATTTCGCCGACCGATATTCTTTGCGGACCAGTACGTCGGTGACGTTGTTATCGGGATCAGCACCCTGGAACTCGTCGCATCAAAAGCATCTGCACACCGACAGATTCTGTTGGTCGCAGCTGTGGCCACGACCCTTGCCCTGTTCGGCGTCATGCTGCTTTCGTCGATCATGACCCGTCCGATCGAACGGTTGACCAAAGGGGTTTCCAGGCTGCAGAAGGGTGAACACGTTGACGACATACCGACTAAATCACACGATGAGCTTGGCATGTTAACGCGTAATTTCAATCAGATGGCGCGGATGATCCAGCAACAGAAAGAGAGCCTGCAGGGTTATGCAGCGGAACTGGAATTGTCATACAATGACATGGTCCGGATTCTCGCAGCCGCACTCGACGCGCGTGACAATTACACCTATGGACACTCGGCGCGCGTCGCCCGGCTTGCACTCGGGCTCGCCGAAAAACTCAATCTCGGCCGGGAAGCCATGCAGGAACTCGAACTGGCCTGTCTGCTGCATGACATCGGCAAAATCCATGTGCCTGATGCCATCCTTAACAAAAAAGACAAACTCGATCACAGCGAACATCAGCAGATCATCAAACATCCGCTCCTCGGTTCGCAGATTCTGGAGCTTGCCCCGTCCCTGCACAAATACATTCCGGTGGTCAAACACCATCACGAACGCTATGACGGCGCCGGCTACCCGGATCGGCTGAGCGGTGACGCCATCCCTCTTCACGCCCAGATCGTCGCCCTGGCGGATACCTACGACGCAATGACCACCTCGCGACCGTACCGGAAGGGCCTCAGCCGCGGTGAGGCGGTTGACGAAATCCGTTTCTGTAGCGGCAGCCAGTTCAATCCGCGGTTGGTTGAACCGTTTATCGAAGTCATTTGCTCTTTCCCGGAAGAGATGTCGGACGATATCCGGCGACCGGAGTTCTTATGCGCCTCGTAACCATCATCAAAAACGGACTGCCGCTGATTGCCCTGCTCATCTGTGGGTGTAGCTCTTCGTATGTTGAATCCTGGGATAAAACCGTGCTCAGCCCGGGCTACTGGAACAGGTTAACTATCGAACAGCAGGCGCAAGAGACCCGGCAACAGATTGAACAGTCTCTAGCCCGTGACGACGTGGAACAGGCCCAGAAGTCCCTCCGCGATTCACGCCGGGAAAATCTTGCGGAAGACCTTCTGGCAGACCTCTATACAGTGGTCGAGAACCGACTCCTGCACGAGGCCGAACAAGCAAGCACGGCAGGCCATCCGGACAGAGCAGGCAGACTGTTTTGCATGGCACAGGAGATCTATCCGGCCGGTTCTCAACTTCAGTCGACAATCGACTTGTCCCTCGATGAGATCGCCGGTAACATTGAACAGTGCGCCGACAAACTGATGAAAAAAGGCCTGATCGCTTATCGCTCTGGAGAGCTGGTCAGTGCGATCAAGATCTGGGGAAAAATCGGTCGGTTCCACCCGGACCACCCTCCTTCCCGGGTCGCGATAGGTACTGCCGAGCGGCAACTGAAAAGTCTCGAAATGCTTGAGTCAAGATAAGCGATCTAAAATCCGCAAAAAAGAAGCGGTATCCGGGTAGAACATAATTCCTATTTCAGAGAGTTATTATCATATCCCCGGGATTTTCGCTCCTATCATGTTTCCTTGCTTTCCTCCCGCAGATGGGTTAAGGTCTGCGGTCTTTTCGCTTGTTTTTCAAGTATTTAAGAACCGCTCGGCTTCCCATACCTTTCCCGGGCCATTTCTATACAGGATCAACCATGACTGAAGATATCCAGGTCAGCTTCAAGGAGCTCGGCCTTGCACCGGCCGTATTCAAAGTGATCGACGAAGTCGGTTACGAGACCCCGTCGCCGATCCAGGCCCGCAGCATTCCGCAGCTGCTGGCCGGCCGCGACCTGCTCGGCCAGGCCCAGACCGGCACCGGCAAGACCGCGGCCTTCGCCCTGCCGCTGCTGAGCCGGATCGATGTGAAGCTGAAACAGCCACAGTTGCTGGTGTTGACACCGACCCGCGAACTGGCGCTGCAGGTGGCCGAGGCAATGCAGACCTATGCCCGGCATCTGAAGGGTTTCCAGGTGCTGCCAGTCTACGGCGGCCAGAACATGGGGCAGCAACTACGCCAGCTGGCCCGCGGAGTCCAGGCCGTGGTCGGCACTCCGGGACGGATTCAGGATCACCTGCGCCGTGGCACCCTCAAGCTTGACCAGATCCGGGCGGTGGTACTCGATGAGGCTGACGAGATGCTGAAGATGGGTTTTGTCGACGAGGTTGAGCAAATTCTTGCCGAGGCACCGCCGACCCGGCAGATGGCACTCTTCTCGGCGACCATGCCGAAGGAGGTGCTGAAGATTGCCCGGCGCCACCTCAATGACCCCGAGGAGATCCGGATCAAGGCCAAGACCGCGACGGTCGAGACCATCAATCAGCGCTTCTGGCAGGTCAAGGGCCTGCATAAACTCGATGCCCTGACCCGCATCCTGGAAGCGGAGGAGATCGACGGTATGCTCGTCTTCGTCCGGACCAAGACTGCAACGGCAGACCTGGCCGAGCGGCTTGAGGCACGCGGCTTTGCCTGCGCAGCCTTGAATGGCGACATGAGCCAGACGATGCGCGAGAAGACGGTCGAGCAGCTGAAGAACGGCGCCCTCGACATCGTGGTCGCCACCGATGTCGCCGCCCGCGGGCTCGATGTCAAGCGGATCAGTCACGTGGTCAACTATGATATCCCCAACGACACCGAGGCCTACGTCCACCGCATCGGCCGCACCGGCCGTGCCGGCCGCGAAGGCCAGGCGATCCTGTTCGTCGCGCCGCGGGAACGACGCATGCTCGCCAGCATCGAGCGCGCCACCCGCCAACCGATCACACCGATGAGCCTGCCGAGCCGCCGGGCGATTGCCGACCGCCGGATCAACCTATTCAACGAGCAGATCACCGAGGTGCTGCAGTCGCAGGAAATGGAGTTTTTCGAGGAACTGATCGATCAGTACCAGCACGAGCACAACACCGGCCACCGCAAGATCGCTGCGGCCCTGGCCTATCTGGCACAGAAGGAGAAGCCGCTGCAAACGCCGGAGCTGGCCGCGGAAGAGCTTCCCGAACCGCGCCAAGAACCGGCCCGGCGCGAGCGTTCCAGCCGTGGCAGAGGAACGACCGACTCCGACCTGCAGAGCTACCGCATCGAGGTCGGTCGCATGCACGGCGTCGAGCCGAAGCATATCGTCGGTGCCATTGCCAACGAAGCACATATCGACAGCCAAAAGATTGGCCATATCCAGATCTTCGACGACCACTGCCTGGTCGACCTGCCCAGGAACCTGCCACCGCAACTGCTAAAAAAACTGCAGCCGGTCTGGGTCTGCGGCCAACGCCTGCGGATCAGTGTCGCTGGTGAAACACGAGGTGGCCGCCCCCCCTTCAAACGTCGCCCAGCCGGCAAGAAACCTCAGGGTTGGAAGAAACCGCCGTACAAGGGCGGCAGGAAGAAACCCGCAGGGAAGTGAAAACCAGCGTTCTGGGACACTTACACGGAAGTGTCCCTTAAGAGTGT
>DAOVNV010000011.1 GCA_030630015.1 Desulfuromonadales bacterium
AATTAAGGCAATGGCTGCACCTGTAGTGGCGGCTTAGATGGGCTATCGCATAACGCCACAATTCTCCCTCGGCTTCGATGATCTGATCGTCGACAACTTTGCCGGTGGTGGCGGGGCCAGCACCGGGATAGAAGCAGCTCTAGGCCGTCCGGTCGATATCGCGATAAATCACGACCCGGGCGCGATCGCAATGCACACTGTTAATCATCCTCAGACCCTGCATTATTGTGAGTCGGTTTGGGATGTGGATCCGGTTAAGGCGTGTGGTGGTCGCCCTGTTGCGTTGGCCTGGTTCAGTCCGGACTGCAAGCATTTCAGTAAGGCCAAGGGTGGTAAGCCGGTTGAAAAGAAGATTCGTGGTTTGGCCTGGGTTGTTCTGAGGTGGGCTGCGAAGGTTCGGCCCCGGGTGATCATGCTTGAGAATGTGGAGGAGTTTCAGACCTGGGGGCCGTTGGTGAACAACAGGCCCTGCCCGGCGCGCAAGGGGGAGACATTTAAGCGCTGGATTCAGCAGCTGGAGGCGCTGGGATACCAGGTTGAGTATCGGGAATTGCGGGCCTGCGACTATGGGGCTCCGACGATCCGCAAGCGGTTGTTTGTTATCGCCCGTTGTGATGGTGAGCCGATCGTGTGGCCTGCGCCGGCTCATGGGCCGGGGTTGAGTCCATACAAGACAGCGGCTGACATTATCGACTGGTCGATTCCTGTACAGAGTATTTTCGAGCGCAAGCGACCATTGGCTGAAAACACCATGCGCCGCATTGCTAAGGGGATTCAGCGATTCGTGATCGATCATCCGGATCCGTTCATCATCAGCTATTACGGTTCAAAGTCTGCTGATGATTTCAGGGGGCAGAAGCTCTCCAAACCTATTCCTACGCAGACAACGGAAAACCGCTTTGGTCTAGTGGTGCCGTTTCTTACCGAACATGCCAACGGCAGTCAGCAACGGAACATGCCGATTGATGAGCCGCTGCGGACTCAGTGCGCCCAGGTGAAGGGGGGGCATTTTGCGTTAGTTGCCCCTTTCCTTGCTCAGCACAATCTTGGTGCTGTTGGTCGGTATGCTGGTGATCCGTTGGCAACTATTACTGCCAGGGGTACGCAGACCCAGTTGGTGACGGCGAACATGGTTCGGGATTTCGGGCAGAGTGTCGGAAGCCCTATGACTATGCCGATCGGCACAGTGACCCCTGGCGGACTCGGGAAAACCAAGCTGATCACTAGTCACATGGTGAAGCTGCGCGGCACTTGCAAAGACGGTCAGGATGTTCGCGCACCAATGCCAACCGTTACAGCCGGCGGATTCCATGTCGGTGAGGTGCGGGCCTTCCTGCTCAAATATTACGGTCGCAGCGTCGGCCATGACTGCCGGGACTCACTGCATACTATCTCTGGACGTGACACGTTCGGCTTGGTGACGATCAAGGAGGAGTATCAGATTGTCGATATCGGCATGCGAATGCTCAGCCCGCGTGAGCTGTTCCGTGCCCAAGGGTTTGATGACAGCTACATCATCGATCGAGACGCGACGGGGAAACCAATCACTAAGACCGAGCAGGTCAATCGCTGCGGGAACTCTGTCTGTCCGCCGATAGCAGAGGCTTTGGTGCGGGCGAACGTGGTTGAACGTGAAGCTGTGGAGGTTGCCTGATGATCACCAAGATCCCTGCCAGTATGCCTGAGCAGCGCAACGCAACCGAGGGGGTGGCGCGCTCCCCCCGTTCCCCCCTCAGGCCCGGCCCACCCGTCAAGAAGAGCATACCAAAACATCATCCGGCATCTGAGGTGAAGCGATGATGAGCTTAGCGTCCAGAAGGATGGCAAAGAATCACGGGTCCTTCCTGGGGTCTGTCCCTTGCGGGCAGAGAAGCGCCCGTCTTTTGGGTCGGTTTGTAGTTTTTTGATTTACTGGAGGAATGGAAAAACGCTGTGTTTTCAGTTGTTTGCAATTGGCTGCTGTTTTTGCGGTAGTGGCGGTTTCGTTCGGCAGGGCTGTTTTTGCTGGTTTTGACAGAAAACGGTTCAGAAAATTTGGAGGTTTGCTTTGAGGTGTGCAGCATCTGCAGCGGTTGACATGATAGATGCGGACGGGTGCCGGGCGTTCCTGGTGCGGCGGCTTCACCCGGGTGGCGGGCGGTGTCCGCATTGCGGGGTGTCGCTGGATGGTCGGCAGGCTGAGAGCTTTGCTGCTGGCGGCCGGATTCGTTGCAACTCCTGCAAGCGCTGGAGCACTTGGCGGACCGGGACCCTCTTTCATCGGGCCGCCCTGGATGAGCGCCAGCTGTTTCTGCTGTTGATGCTGACAAGTTTGCACTGTTCGATTGATGATATTTCCGCCGTCTGTCGATTGTCTCCTGATGATGCCTACCACTGGCAACACCGGATCAGCGAGGCCTGCCACTGATGTCAGATCAGACCGACGAAATAAGTAAGATTCAAGAACAGGTTGCCGCCCGGCAGCAGGAAGAGATCGAGCATATCCCGCCGCCGGAGGATGAACAAAGCGGCACCGGCGGGCCTGACGATCCCCGCTTTGTGCGCGAGTGTCTCAACAACAACGAGCGCGGCGACGGCATTCTGTATGCGTCGATGCACCGTGGCACGTTCCTCTTCAATAAAATTCAGGATCGCTGGTATCGCTGGGAAGGTCACTTCTGGTCGCCGGATATTATGAACACCTCGGTTGAGGGGGTTGAAAAAGTTGCCCTGCGCTACCAGATCGCCACCGATCCGATCAGCGCAGATATCTTAGAGCTGACAGAGAAGCGCAACAAGGCCAAAGCTGATGCAGAGCGTTGCAAGGAAAATGACGACCTGGAAGGCAGGCTGACCGCTGAGGCCGAGGAAGATAGTTGCAACGCCAGGATAAAAAAGCTGACCGCCGAGCGGAAAAAGCTGCACGAACGGGCCAATGGCCTGCGCGGCAAAGTCCGCGCCGTGAAGTGCATGTGGTGGGCACACTGCGTTCCTGGGCAAATTGCTGTTAAAGGTGATGAATTCGACCGCCATCCGATGTTGCTACCCTGCAAAAACGGTGTCATCGATCTGGAGACCGGCCGCCTGCACGATGGCAACCCGGATGATCTGCTGATGCGAGCCCTGCCGATCGAGTACGACCCCAACGCCACCGCCCCGGACTGGATCCCATTCTTAAATGAAATCCACCAGGGCGATGAAGACAAAACCAATTTCAACCGGCGGCTGCTCGGTTATTGCCTCACCGGACTCACAGTCGAGCAGTTCCTCGCCTGCTACATCGGCGAAGGCGGCAATGGCAAGGGCACCCTGTTCGAGCTGATGCATCACATCATGGGGCCGCTCGCCTGGTCGATCAATCCGGAGCTGATCCTCGAACAGAGAAACCCACGGCCAACCGCCGGACCCTCTGCAGATATTGTTTCCCTCTATGGCCGCCGCCTGGTGGTGGCCAGCGAGACCGACAAAAACCGCCGGATCGGCGCAGCCAACGTCAAGCGCTTTACCGGTGAGGATACCCTGGTCGGCAGAAGCCCGCACGACAAAGACGAAACCAATTTCAAACCGACGCACAAGCTCATCCTCTACACCAATCACGCACCAAAGGGATTAACAGAGGATTTCGCCCTGATGCGGCGTCTGCTGTTTCTCGAATATCACCTGCGCTACGTCGATGACGTCGAAACCTGGCAACGCCGCGAACCACAGAATGCGCACCTGTTCAAACCGAAAGATGCTGATTTACCAAACCGGCTGCGACAGCAGGCCCCCGGCATCCTCGCCGATCTGGTGCGCGGGTGCCTCGAATGGCAAAAAGTCGGCGGACTCAAGCCGCCTGACTCCATCGTTGCAGCGGCCGAAGCACACCGACAGAGCGAAGATCACCTGTCAAGGTTCGTTACCGGGGCCTGCACCAAGGTTGATCCGAACGATCGGATAACGATCGGCGAGTTTCACAAAGCCTACATGACCTGGTACGCCAACGAAATCAGCGACAAGGATCGCTATCAGCCGAGCAAGATTGCAGTCGGCAAAGATCTGGTGCGCATGGGCTACCGCAAAGAATCACAGAGTGGTCAGGCCTGGGTTTACGGCATCGGCCTGCCTGACTCACTCGGCTTTATGGAGTATTGATGATGCTTATTTTTTGTCCGGCAGGGGTAAGCAGAGGGGTCCGGGTTAAAAGTAGCATTCCGGCATACAGGTAACATAAAAACATCATCCCACTTAATTGTGCGGAATCGTTTATAGAAAACGAATTATAAGACTCAAAAATGATGAAATGATGTTTTTCCCCGTATGTACATATGCGCACCCGCGCGCGTAGGTGATAAACGGGAACAGATTTATAAATATAAAATATAAGAGAATATCTATAAAAGTATCATTTTATCATTTTAAAAGAAAAAGAAGAGTGAATTTAAATAGTTAATTGAATGATGATACTTTTTTAGCGGTTTTGAAAGTAGCATTCCATCATTTTGAAAGGGAGAGAGATGATTGATCAGAGCCGATTAGATAAAGGGCTGTACTGGCAGCGTGCCTGGAAGCTGATCGAAGGTTGCACTAAGGTTTCCCCAGGCTGCGACAACTGCTGGTCTGAAGCTGAAACCGGCATGCGGGCTATGCATCCAAATTATAAAATAAGAGATCGTGCGAGACTTGTCACCAGCTTCAAGCCTGAGAGCAACGACCCATTGATATTTGATGGCCGTATTCTTTGCCGTGAAGACAATCTCGATCTCCCATTGCACACGAAAAAGCCGACAGTGTTTGCGATCTGGAACGATTTGTTTCATGAGGATGTGCCGGATGAGTTCCAGGATAAAGCATATGCGGTGATGGCTCTCTGTCCGCAGCATGTGTTTTTGGTGCTGACAAAGCGGGCTGAACGGATGACTGAGTATTTCAGAAGAGATACCGCTGACATGATTCTTGATTGGTCAAAGTCAGCAGTCAATATTTGGGGAGGATATGACCCTGATGCTGTTTTCGATTCAATCTTTTATGCAGGGCATCTGCTTCATGATGGAATCTGGCACGGCGTCACAGTTGAAAATCAAGAGCAGGCCAATCTACGTATTCCTCATCTACTGCAAGTTCCCGGCAAAAAGTTTATCTCTATTGAACCGATGCTTGGGCTGATTGATCTGATGGATGTAAATGGAACAAACACACTGACTTATTGGGCTGAAAAAACTGGAGACAGCCTTGCTGATAATATGATTAACGCTGTCCTTCTCGGTGGCGAATCCGGCAATAACGCGAGGCCGATGCATCCTGAATGGGTTCTTACCGTTAGGGATCAATGCCAAACTACCGGTGTACCGTTCTACTTCAAGCAATGGGGTGAGTGGGCTCCGCCTGAAGTAGTCTTTGATACCGATCCGATAAACCGTGATATCCCTGTCGCTACTTGGTTTGCAGATAAGTGGATGACCGGAGTAGAAAACCCAACAGATGATGGGTCATATCCAGAATTTGAACCGGACATGTGGCGCATTGGCAAAAAGAAAGCAGGCCGCACACTCGACGGAAAACTCCATGATGATCTTCCGTGGATGGAGCGTTGACGATGAAAGTTGCCAAAGCTTCTAAAAAAGATTTCGACAAAGTTTGGGCAATTTATAGGGCAATTGGGCTCCTTGACTCAAATCACTTTCATTTTGGATTGCGAAAAGAACGCTGCAAAAACCTTTTGATTGGTCGCGTCGGGCAACTTGGTCAGGGTGGATTGATGCGCGTTGCTATGGGGTGTGACATGCTTATCGATCATTGCTGTGATCCGGGAAAAGACCATTACTCCTTTTCGCCTGAGCTGCTTGAGTCTATGCACCCCTATGACAGTGAGAGTGGTGAATAAATGACCGTCCTCGAGCTCGCACAAAGATATGTCAATCTGACCCGCAGCGGTAACCACTATTCTGGCGCGTGTCCGAAATGCGGCGGTAGTGCCAAGTCGAACAAATTCGTTGTTTATGCTGACAAGGACGATTTCCACTGCTTTTCCTGCGGGCTGCATGGTGATGCCGTTGCCTTGTTGCGAGCTATCGAGGATATCAGCTGCCCGGATGCGCATGAGCAGTTGAGTTTTGATTGCAGCAAGCGCAGCTGTCCTGCTTGGGATGGCTGTCGTCTCGGCGCCAGAGCTAACGGTGAAAACCAGAGCAAAAATAAACAGACAACCTCGCTGCAACCACCAGAAGAAAAAAAGCAGCATGATTTTGTCCCGGCCCAGGCCGAAACCCCGGAACAAGCATGGCAGCAGCAGGCAGCGAAGCTGGTCGAAAAAGCGCACGCAGCACTGCTCGATTGCCAGGAGCAGATCGACTACTTGGCAGCACGCGGGCTTCCCATTGAGGCGATCAAAAAAGGCCAGCTCGGCCTGTTGCCTGCCGATCGCTTTCCAACTCGTATCAGTTGGGGGTTGGACAAAAAATTTGACGGGGCCAGGGAAATAAAAAAACATCTTATTCCGGCTGGAATACTTATCCCATTCTTTGACCAAAAAGAGTCCCCACATCGATTGCGTGTCCGGAGAACAAATGCTCCAGACCCTAATAGAAAATACTTCTGGATAGACGGAAGCGGCAACGATGTCCCGGTCATCGGCGGAGCCAACCGGCGCGGCGTGGTCGTGGTCGAATCCGATCTGGACGCATACATGGTCCGCTGGCAATGCCGTGACCTGGATGTCTCGGTGATCCCCCTAGGCACCTGCAGCGCCAAACCAAAAGGCTGGGCCATGCAAGCGCTTGAAAAGGCCCTAGATATTCTTGTAGCTCACGATTTCGAGCCGCGGCAAAACGAAAAAACCGGCAAAAACGAAAACCCCGGCGGCCAGGGTGCCCGCTGGTGGCTGCAGCAGTTCCCCCGCGCCACCCGTTGGCCCGTCCCCGCCGGAAAAGATCCCGGCGAATATTACCAGGACCACAACGGCAACATCCGAGCATGGATCCTCGCCGGGCTGTCCCCCGCATTCCACGTGCAAAAAAGGGACTGTCCCCAGCCTCACCGGGGGCTGTCCCAGGATTTTGCGGAAAACCCAGCGCCAGCCGACTGCCTGCCCCAACACGCCAAAGGAAAAACGCTGAACGGCCACGGTTATGTAGTCGCCTATCACCATCAGCATATAGAGCTGTTGCGGCGGACCTACCCAGAGCATGTGGTGTTCAGCCCGGCCGACATGGCAGCGATCAAGGGTATGACCCCAGAGCAGGCCGAGCTGATCCTGCTGGAACAGAAAATTCTCGGCGGCGATATCGAAGCCACCAAGCCGATCGGACCGGACTACCAAGAAAAGTATATGAGTAAAAGACCTGATTTCCATCCAGCAGCGACAGAACAGCAGGAATCTGTCACGGCAGATGATGTGCCGCTGCCGCCGGAGCCGGTGCAGGATGAGATGATTTATTAACGTTGAGCTAACCGGATTGCGGGCCAAGATGGAGGAACTATGAAAAAAATAACAGACGGTAAAGGAAAGCCCCGGCCGAGCGCGACTTGCGGCCGCAAGTCCGCCGTTGAGCGATTGGTTATGCCCACTTTTACCTATGCGGTAGAGCAGCGTTTGCGCTTCATTGATTTTCTGCTGCACCAGTACGGGACGCTGAACCGGAGCGCCATGGTGGATTTCTTCGGCATTTCGGAGCCGTGCGCAACCCGAGATATTCAGAAGTATATCGAACTGGTCCCAGCCAATGCGGTCTATGACAAAACAGCGAAAACCTATGTACGCGGAGCGGACTTCAGGCGGGTGTGGGCATAACAGCATTGATACACAGAAATCTAACGAGGTAAAAATGAAACTTTTGATATTAATCGCCCTGGCGTTTGCCTTGGCATCCTGCACACAGAAACCGCCCAAACAAAGCTACACAGAGTGTCGGAAGCCCTATGACTGTACCGATCGGCCCGGACTACGTGGAAAAGTTTATGAGCCAGCGCCAGACTGGTCTGAAAAGCCGGATGAGCAGCAGGAATCTGTCACGGCAGAAGAAGTGCCGCTGCCGGAAGAACCGGAGCATGTGCAGGAGAGTTTACTGTGAGCAATATCCAGCAATCCTACAAAACCGGAAGTGAAGCAAAGCCCTGAGCAAAACCGGGACTGTCCCCAGTCTCACCGGGGGCTGTCCCAGGATTTTGCGCCCTGTACGGCACCCGGTTCAGCGGCGTCCGACTATCTGCCGCAACACGTCAAAGGAACAACACTCAACGGCCATGGATACGTTGTCGCCTACCATCACCAGCATATTGAGTTGCTGCAGCGGAGCTACCCAGAGCATGTGGTTTTTTCACCGGCAGAAATGGCGGCATTGAAAGGGATGGGGAAAGAAGAAGCGGAGCTGATGCTGTTGGCGAAAAAAACCTATGACGGGGTGATTGAGAAAACCCTGCCGCTTGAATCGGAAGTTGTGGAAGAGCTACCGATATCGGATGAACCAGAACCTGTCCAGGGGAGTTTGTTATAGATGTTTACTGTCAGTGATTATGAAAAAGCTATTGGAATTTTACGGGAAGCTTCGACACAAACAGAGCCTGATGGAAAGACATGCGTTGTTTGTGGAGATTCTGGGCATCAGGCTTGGGAGTGCCATCATAATCCGCTGGTTTTGGTTCAGCGTGCAAAAGAGGCCGAAATCAGGTGGCGTTGTTTCCATTGCAATGAAGTTTTTGATGATTACGAACAGGCAAGAAAACACTTCGGGAATAACTCTATGGCAACGCCAAAGTGTGTAATGAAAAAGTGTCTTTGCCGTGAATGCTCATGCAACCCAACAGAGTGTTCCGGGAGGGGTTAATTAGTAATGAGCAACATCCAGCAATCCTACAAAACCCGCGCTGCGGCCTTTGCCAAGTTTATCCAGCCTGGTCAATACCCGGTGAAAAAAGCGCAGTTTTACATCGACTGTACCGAACTGGACATGGTGCAGCAGGACAAGACGGTGTTGCTGGTCGACCTGGTTGCTTACGTGCGGAAAAAGTTCGAGGTCGATCCGGCCAACAACCGCTCCCTGGGTGATGAAGAGCGGGTGCGCAAGCGTGAGGTTTTGGAGGATCGCAAGCTGGAGGCTGAAGTTGCGGCGCTGGAGCGCAAGGGGCGCAAGGATGATGCCGCATGGATGGAGACCGTTGACCATGAGCGCCAGATGGCAGCTTTTGCCGGGTTGATTGAAGAGGCGCTGAACCAGCAAGCGACCTTGAAACTTTCGGAATTGATTTACCTGTGCGGTGGCGATGTCGGCAACTCAGCCAAGTTCGCCCATGCCTTGGCTGCACTGTTCGCCGCGGCCCTGACCGAAGCGGTCCGCGACAGTGAACGCGAGCTTGAATTTGAGGAAGAAGCAACCACCGAGGATGCGGATGCAGAGTAACACCGCCGAACAGATCGCGCTGGTTGATGCGCCTAAACTTCCGCTACGCCCCTGGATGCCGGAGCGCTGGAGGAGAGCTGTGGCCGGGCAGCGGGTAACGCTGCGGATTGTCGAGCCGGTGAAGCGGCGTTGTAAAAAGCCGAAGCCGATGACGCCCAGCGAGCTGTCGGTGAAGTTCCGGAGGATGCCTTCTGCAGAGGGGCATCCAGGAGCTTACCGTTTTGAATTTGCCAAGCATGCCCGAAAGGTCATGGATACCTGGGCCAAGCCTTGGGTGCGTGAAATCTGGTTCTGCGGGGTTGACCAGGCATCGAAAACCAACTGCATGCTGTCCTGCATTTTCTGGCGCGCTGATCAGGCCCCTGGGAATATCTTTTACCAGATGCCATCTGCCGAGGCCTCCGACAAGATCATGGGGCAGAAGCTGAATCCCATGTTGCGGGAGTCTCCGCGCGTGGCTGTGCATGTCAGCCCCCGGGCCGATGACACCTCGCTGAAAATGACCTCGCTGACCAACGGCATGACCATTCTGCCGGCACACGCCGGATCGTTGACCAGTACCGCGACCTTTGCGGCCCTTGATACGTTCAGCGACGAAATTGACAAAATGGAGATGGTCGGCAAAGAGGCATCTCCGATTGTGCGGATCCGAAAAAGAAACCGGACCAAGAGGTTCGGTAAAAACTTCTTTGCCAGTACCCCGGGCGGAAAATACATCTACAAAGGCACCATGGCCTGTGTCCAGGTGTGGGAAGGCACCGCCCGCTGTCCGTTCTGTGGCGAGCTGATGGGAATGACCGAAGAGCAGGTGATTATCCCGGATGGAATCACCGCCGACGATATCAAGGCTGATGAGTCCTGTATCGAGTACGCCTGCGACAAGTGCGGCGAACTGCTCAGCGAAACCGACCGCAACACTGCATACAACAACATCGTCAGTGATAACGACGCCTGGCGCTGCATCAAGGGTGCTGATATTGCCGAGCCGGTTGACGTCGGTTTTATCCTCTCTGCCTTCCCGATCCCAGACGTAAAGCTGTCCGACATTGCCCAGACCAAGCTCAAGGCCGAGGCAGGTGATCTATCATCCAAGCGGGACATGGCGCACGGTATCAAGGCGATCGACTATGAAGATGATCTGTCCGACCGGAAAGAGGATGCCATTCTTGCCCTCTGCGATAGTCGAACCGCCGGGCTGGTTCATCCTGACAGCGATGCCGTGACCATCCATATCGATACGCAGGATAAAGGTTTCTGGTACACGATTCGCGGTTGGCAGTACGGCCCGGCTATGACCAGCTGGCTGGTGAAAGCCGGCTATGTTCCGTCTGACCGGTTTGATGATTTCAGCGCCCTGGATAAGTTGCTTTTTGAAGACAAGTATTTTGACCAGTCAGGGATTGAATACCAGATCGGCTACGGCATTATCGACAGCGGCGGGCACCGGACCGGCGAGGTGTACGACTGGTGCAAGCGGACCGGCATCTTTGCCAGCAAGGGGGCCAAGGGCCGCAAGGCCCAGCCGGTAACGGTGAGCAATCAGGAATTTTTCCCGCACAATAACCGGCCGATCCCCGGCGGGCTGAAGCTCTACAATCTGGATACCCATTTTCACAAGGACCTGCTGGTCGGCAAGTTGGCGATCGATATCACTGATCCCGGCGCCTGGGTGCTGCATTCCGGTTATAGCGAGATTCAGCGGCAGCTGATGGAAAAAAGCCCGGACGTGCCGTTGAAGAACGGCCTTGACGCCTACGCCAAGCACTTCACGGTGGAATATCGCGACGAAAAAGGGTTGTGGCAGTGCCCGAAGAATAAACGCAACGACCTGTTTGACTGTGAACAGATGGCCATCGCCCTGGCGCGTTACCTCGGTTTTCACCAGATGGTCAGTGAAAAACAGCAGGACCGGAAGCAGCAACAAACCAATCAACCGCAATCGACCGGCAGCAGCAGGCCTGGCTGGTTCAATAACAGAGGGAGATGAAATGAAAGACGATGTCACGTCGAAGGTTTTCAAGCGGCAGGACATGCTGACCGTCAGCCAGCTCGCCAAGCGGATCGGCTGCAGCCGTCGCCATGCTTACTATCTAGTCGAAAGGGGAGAGGAGCACGGCGGAGTGCGCGCGTTCCGGTTCGGAGTGGCCCGGTGTTTGCGGATCCCGGCCAGCGAGGTGGAGCGGTTGAAGAGCTGCTGTACTGTGGAGGAGGTGTGAGGGTAGCGACATGCAAGATTCGTTTTGGGAAGAGTCGGGAAGATCGAGGCGTTCAATGGCTCATGTTGCTGATGCTGGTCCGAATGCCAGGCGCTTTGAATGCAGGTGCGGGTGGAATTCAGGTTGGATTTTCGACCCTATGACAGTCAGTGAGGTCAAGCGCGGGATTCCGTGCCCTATATGCAACGCTAAATAAAAAAGCCCGGCTCTGGGATCAAATGCCAACAGTGCAATCTGCGTAAATATTTTGAAATATTGTATAAATCACATATGTTTGTTATAGATAGTCAACAATTAAATCAGGGGGGGGTACTGGACTAACGGCAAACGTTCGTGTGAATGCAGAAGAGCATCATCCGAGCGTTTTTTTTGGTCTGGAGTGTAATGAAATGATTATGCAAATCAGCTACATGGGGACCAAGAGACAAATCGCTCCTTTGGTTTCAGATGCCATTTCCACATGCCAGGACGGCCCATTGCTGGACTTGTTTTCGGGGATGTGCGCTGTCGGGTCAGAGGTCGGTACCTGCCGGCAGGTTTGGAGCAATGACGCACAGCTTTTCGCGGCCAATGTGGCAAGAGCTTTTTTTACTTCATTGGATTTACCGTTGGGCGCAGAAGCTCTCTGTGATCAGCTACGCCAATATTTCCTAGAGAACCAATCAACTCTAACTGCCGCCTACCACTCTTTGTTGACTGAAGAGAAAGAAGCAATTAGCGCTGAATCACTGGAAAGTCTTCTTGCTGTCACTGAAAAGTTACTTGCTCATAAGGCATTTTCTGGGAAGAGCGATAGCGCAACCTCTTTTCCCTACTGTTTGTTCTCGGAAATCTATGCCGGTGGCTATTTCAGCCTTGAACAGACCATAGAAATAGACAGTATTCGATATGCTGCAGACCAAGCACGTGAAAGAGGGGGAATCTCCTCCGAGCAACATCGGTGGATACTTTTAGGTTTGGCACAAACGCTGTCGAAAGTTTCCAATACCACTGGACATTTTGCTCAATATCTTAAGCTGAAGAAACAGAACCTCAAGCGTTGTCTCAAGCAGAAAAGCAGAGGCGTCTGGGGCGAGTGGTTGGGAAACTGTGATTTTATGACGCCGGTGGGTGGAAATGCTTGGCGAAAAGGGAACAAGGCCTTTAATGGTTGCTCACTGAACCTTCTCGATCAGCTGCAGGGCGACCGGAACGTACCCGCAATAATTTATGCCGATCCCCCTTATACTGCAGACCAGTACTCGCGGTATTATCATATTTACGAGACTCTGTTTTTATATGATTACCCTGAAGTAACTGGCATCGGCCAATATCGACCCGGCCGTTTTACATCCAGCTTTTCTCTTAAAACGGAAGTGATTCAGTCAATGAGCCAGCTTATCGCTGGTTGTTCTAACCTCAAAGCAGACCTGGTTTTGAGCTATCCCGGCAATGGCCTGTTGCCAAATGCAAGAGAGCAATTGCCTAAAATGTTGAAAGAGCATTACTCCTCGGTAGAAATTGCCTATGACATCAGCCACAAGCATTCATCCATGGGAGGCTCTAAAGGTCAGCAGAAGCACGATGTACAAGAATTGATCTTTGTCGCAAGGAAGAGGTGTTCACATGCCAGTTGATTTCAACAAACGCTCGCTGAAAAACTTGACTCCCGATGAAATATACAAGAACCCTGAAAATCCAAGAATAATTTTCAGGCAAGAAGAAATGGAGAATCTTATGCTCTCTATTTCTAAGTTGGGAATACAGGTTCCTGTGGCTGTTTACAAAGATGGTGGCAAGTACTACCTGCTTGATGGTGAACGGCGCTGGAGGTGTTCTAAAAAATTAAACCTCAGGACTATCCCCGCTTTAGTCCAGGAGAAACCAAGCCCTCTTGAAAACTTATTGTTGATGTACAACATCCACGCGTTAAGAGAACAGTGGGACTATTTCACGATCGCCTCAAAGTTGCAGACAATTGTCGATTTGTATGTTGAAGAAAAAGGATACCCGCCAAATGAAGTCGAATTAAGCGAGGAAACCGGTCTTGGCAGAGGCCAGATTCGCCGCTGTCGGCTGTTGCTCGATCTGCCAGAGCGCTTTAAGGAAATGCTTTTAGAAGAACTTAAGCTTCCGAAATCCCAGCAAAAAATATCTGAAGACTTTTTTATCGAAATGGAGCGCTCGCTTAAAACAGTTACGAATAGAATTCCAGAGTTTGCAGAAGACATCGATACGGTACGGGACACCTTGGTTGAAAAATTTCGCAACAACACCATCGGTGCGGTTACTGATTTCAGACAACTTTCAAAGATTGCGACATCGATCGAAGGTCTGGGAGTTGATGAGAAAAAAGCAAAATCAGCCTTAGATCGAATTTTCGATCAGAACAGCAGGGTTGGTATTCGGCAGATGTTTAAGGACACCGTTGAATTTGAATACGATGAAAAAAATGCCGAGCGCCATGTTTCCTTGCTGTCGGATTATTTTGACGAGATCATAGAGGATAACCTGTGGCAGCAGTTGGATGAAAAATTTATAGATGAGCTGAGAGAGCTGCATGCAAGATTAACTGAGCTGCTGGGGGGGTGATATGCCTTGGAGTGGGTTGGAACCGAGCGCTCAGTTTTTAGGGAAAGCAGCGCAATCGTATTTTGTAGATCAGGGGATGGCACAATTGTCGGCAATCAAGATTGAGCAAGAAATTACGAAAGGAATTTCTTGGCGACCGACCTTGTGGTTTAAGGCTGCCGGATATACGACCGTTGCAGTCGAAATATCTCCAGAGGCGCCATACCCAAAAGCGCTTAAGATCAATACTAGTAGTATCCTGTATGCCGAAATTCCGATAACCGTTTATGCGGCATGTCCAGAAGAGGTTTTTGTAAAGGCGCAAAAAGAGGTTAAGGAACTCAGGTCGCATGGTTTCGGTTTACTTACTGTCGATGCGATGGGAGTCGTGACGAAGCAGTTTGGGGGGCAACCTCTCATTCAGCATATTCCCGAGGCAGATTTTAAGAGGGAAACAAAAGGTTTGCCCCCAAGTATTATCAGGGAACTTAGGGACGCTTTTGAGCTGTATAAAAATAGGCCTACTGCGGGGATCGCTCAAGTCGGCGAAATTGTGGAAGCTGCCACTAATTGTGCAAAAAAAGCAGTGATAAGGAGGGGGTGGGCGACCGAGGAGGATATGGGGGATTCGCTGGCAAAACACCTAAATCGGATGCTTAACCTTACGCAGTTGGATAATGCAAAAGCTGGAATAGGCCGGATGCGTAGCTATGTTGCCGAGTATCGCAACCCCGCGCATCATGCCCCCAAAAGCCAAAAGGCGGCGTATAGCAGGCTCCATGAGTGCAAGCATGGATTCCTCGAGGGGATCAAAAGCCTTCAATCCTTCACTGCGCAACTGAAGAAGAGCTACAACATCAACATAAGGGTTTGAATCGTTTAGGGTTCGCTGTTACTTTTTCTGTTTACGGGGGAATAAATGGCATCAAGAGATCGTTATAAAATCGAGGTTCAGTGCCCAAAGTGTGACATTCAGGGCGTGCTTAATGTTTCGGAAAATGATTATTCATTTATGAGAAAGTTTGACAGAGATGTTCGCTCTGCTGATGGGAAATTCAGCGTCAGAATGCTTGACGATAGCGACTTTGAAGTAACGTGTAAAAACTGTTCAGAAAAACTCCCTAGGTAGCTCCCAAACAAAACCCCTTTACACGCCAGTGGTGTTTTTGTATCCAGTAACCCTTTAGGAGGGGGCTGGAACGCAATGTATCCGTAGCACGGCACTGCTCCATGTTTCGTCTGGGCGGCCGTGCGGGGGGGCTTGTGCCCGCCGGTTCTCCTGAGATAGCCGGTCTTCCAACCCGCACGGGCTGGACGTGAAATACACCCTCGACCTGACCAAGCTGGTGATGAAACCGAACCGGGCTGGGCTGAAGATCCTGGAGCGGCTCACCGGGATCGAGCTGGACGATCTGGCCGAGGAGCTGGACGACCACACCGCGATCGCGGGCGGGCTGACCCCTTCGGTGGTGGACTTTTCGCGAAAATTCTTGCGGATGCAAGACCCCCTGGAAAAAAACACCTCGATTCTAAAAAGTTGTGCACCATGTGCATCATGTGCACCATGTGCATGACTTTCCCGAAATAGTGCCCCACCATCTGGGGCATGTCTATTACTCCCCTTTATACAATCGATGAGATAAACACCGAGATTAGTCAGGCAAAGCTCGACCTTGCGGCGGCACGTAAGATGTTGTCTTACAGCAAGGGCAGCCAACTGCAGATCGAGCGTGAAAAGATTGCTAGTCTGCAGAATCATTTGACCTGGTTGCAGGGTCAGCGGATGCAGTTGGAAGGCGTCACCGGTCCGCAGTCGATTCAAGGGAGGGTTTACCGTGGGTAACCTTCCGCGCACTGCTCGGATGCGGCAGATGAGATTGAACGGCGTATCGAACCAGATGCTGGTTCCTGGTGGCCGGTCGCGGGCAATTTCGCGCACTGGTGGTGGTTATACCGGGGCGATGGGCAACTGGACACCCCGTCGTATCAACTACCGCGAAGAAGGCCGTCAACGTGAGCTGCTGGCAAACCGCGCAGCTGACCTGGTTGCCAACGATCCGCATGCCTGCAGTCTGATCGATTCCATCAACGTCAATGCCATTGGCCCGGGTCTCTGGCCGCAAAGCAAGCCGAACTGGAAGCGGCTCGGGATCACCGAAGAACAGGCTACGGAAATAGCCGAGCAGGCCGAGTGGGAATTTGAACTCTGGAACCGCGAAGCTGATGCCCGCGGCCTCTCCGATTTTTACGGCATCCAGTTTCAAAACCTCTGGTCAACTCTGGTCAATGGTGAATTTTTAAATCTTCCTCTCATGCTGGACGATCCTGCCCGCCGTTATCGTTTGGCGTTGCAAGTGATCGATCCGTCCCGCCTGCGGACCCCGTCAAATCTTGGTGACAACCATCTGGTCCGTGACGGAATCCGCCTCGGAAATTTGGGGCAGGCTGCCGGTTATTTTATCGCTGATCCTTCTGATGGCCGTTATATTTCCGGGTTGCCGTCGAGCAGCTTTGTCGAGCTGCCACCCAAGCGCGGCCACCGGCATGTGGTGATGCACCGTTTCCATGCCAAAGAGCCGGAACAGGTCAGGGGTTATTCAATCCTTGCCCCGGCGATGAGCTTCTTCCGCAATCTTGCCGATTATCTCGATTATGAGTTGGTGGGCGCCATTGTCGCTGCCAGCTTCCCGGTCTTTGTCGAAAAGACCAGTCCTTATGACGCCGCTCAACAGCCAGGTGTCAACCGCACAATCAACAAAGATGGCTCTGTCACTCATCACCGTGAAACACCGCCTGGGCAGATTCTCTACGGCAATGCCGGGGAAAAACCGCACATCCTCAAAGGGGATCGCCCGGGGAACAGCTTCGAGGTTTTTCTGGAAAAAGTTCTGCGTGGGGCAGGCGCTGCCGCAGGCATGCCGTATGAGTTGGTCGCCAAGGATTTCAGCAAAACAAACTACTCCTCCGCTCGTGCTGCTTTACAAGAAGCATGGCGGGTATTTGAACTTTATCAGGACTGGATGGTCGGCGGTTTTTGCCAGCCGAACTGGGAGATGTTTTTTGAAGAAGCAGTGCTGATCGGCCGTATCGTTTTGCCGGCAGGGGCTCCTGATTTTTACGAGTACCGCGCTGAATATTGTGCATCGTCCTGGGTTGGTCCGGAGCGCACCAATGTGGATCCGGTTAAGGAAATGGTTGCCGACATCATGGGTCTGAATGCTGGAACCACCACCCTGGCCGATATCGCCGCCAAGCGGAATAAGGATTGGGAGGCGCAGGCAAACCAGCGGGCGCGTGAGCGGAAAAAGCTTAAAGAGTTGGGGTTGAACCCGGACGCGCCCAGCGTTTCTGAGTCAAAGAATCCTGTATCGCAAGCCGCCATGAAAATGGCGACTGAAGAGGAAACAGCATGAAATATATGCGTATTGCCGAACGGCTGTTCAACCGGCCGCTGATGATTTCTGAAATAAAGCTGAACGTTATCCAGCACTACTTTGCCCAGCATGCCGGTCTGACTGTGCAGGGCGTTCCCATGCCGGAGATGATAGAGGTCAGCGATCGTGAGCGTCGCAATGCCGGTTACAGCGCCAGGAACGGGGTTGGTGTTATCGGCATCTACGGGCCACTGATGCACAGAGTGCTTGATATGGAATTCCCTAGCGGTGGTCCAACGACTTACAGCGATATCCGCAAGGCTTTTGATCTGGCGCTGGCAGATGATGAGGTCCAGGGAATTGTTCTTGATATTGATTCACCTGGCGGTGAAGTCTCTGGCTGTTTCGACCTGGCTGATCACATTTACCACTCCCGCGCGATTAAGCCGATCACTGCTGTTGTCAATGAGTCGGCCTTTTCAGCTGCATACCTGTTAGCCAGTGCGGCCCAGAAGATTATCCTGCCGAGAACCGGCGGCTGCGGGTCGATCGGTGTAATTGCTACTCATACTGAATTTTCTCGCTGGGAAGAAGAGAACGGTATCACCGTGACCCACGTTTACGCCGGGGATCGCAAGGCAGACTTTTCACCTCACCAACCACTAAGTGAAGAAGCCGGTGCCGTCCTGCCGGAAATGGTCAATGACAGCTACAAACTGTTTGTCGATGCCGTTGCCCGTAACCGTGGGATGACAAAACAGCAGGTTGTCGATACCCAGGCCGGGATATTTGAAGGCAAAAAGGCGGTATCCATGAAACTCGCGGACCAGGTATCCGCTGTTGATAAAGCAATTGCCACCGCCCGCAAGGGAAAGGGCACAAGATTAATTTCAGCTTCGGCAACAACCGGGGCGCAACCAAAGGAGCGCAAGATGAATGCAACTGAATTACGTGCGCAATACCCCGAAGGTGTTGCCGAAATCGAAACCGAGGCACGGACCGGCATGATTGCGGAGGCTGATGCCGACACCGCACAGGCCGAAGCAGTCACCGCTGAAGGTGGTCGGATTATGGAGTTGGTCACCGCTGCTGTCGGTGAAGAAGCCGGTACCAGGATCAGTGCCGCGGCAGCAAAGGGCTTGACTGCCGAGGATCTGAAGTCGCTTGGCGTTGATTTATCTGCCAAGGGTGGTGAGACCACTGCCGGGAAGATGCTGGTTGCCATCACCGGTGCCGCTTCAAATGGTGTGCAGACCGGGTTGAAGGGGTCTGAAGAGCCTGCCGCCGGGATCGATACCGCTGCGATTTACGCAAGCCGACAGCAGCAGGT
>DAOVNV010000041.1 GCA_030630015.1 Desulfuromonadales bacterium
AGAGGAACCCCCGCCTTTCGAAGCACTGTTCGTGCCCGATTATGCTGACCGGATCGGTATGATTGCTCCCCAAATCCCCTTTTATGGATTGGAAGGCGTCCAGTTGCTCGGCACTAATGGTTGGAACGATCCCAATCTGCTGAAAACCACCGGCAACTTTGTGGAAGGCGCCGTATTTGTCGACGGATTTTTCCGCCACAGTCCCTACCCGTTTATTCAGGAATTTGCCGAAAAATATTTTGCCGCATATGGTGAGGATCCGACCATTCTGGAAGCTCAGGGCTATGACGCGGCCGGCATTCTGCTGACCCTGCTGAATGATCCGAGGACCAACAGTCGAGCGGGGTTGCGTTGGGCCTTGGCCCAGATGCAGATCTACCCCGGGGTGACTGGTGCCACGCGTTTTGACTCCCAGGGCGAGGCGGTCAAAACCTTATTTCTCCTGCAGATACAGGATGGTGTGATTGTACAGGTGAATTAGCCAGGGACAATCCACGGCGCAGTCTGAGGCCCGGGAGTAATCCCGGGCCTTTTGTGTGTGTGGATTACTCGGTAATCTTCAACAGCGCATACAGCATGCCGACGCGGGTCATCGGTGCACCTTGCTGTGCCGCCCGTTGCAGTGGCAGGCCATAGATCGCCTCAAGTTCCAGTGGCTGGCCGTTGAGCCGGTCGATCATCATGCTCGGCCGGTAGGCATCCATGCCTTCGGTAGCAGAGATCATCTTGCGAATAAAGCTGTTCGCGTCAATTGGTTCGGACAACCCCTGCCGGTTGGCGGCGGCGATCACCTCCTGCATCATCTCGATAATCAGCGTCCGGGTCTCCGCGCAGGCCAGCAGGCGGTCAGTAGCCAGGCCGGTCAGGGCGCACAAGCCATTGA
Source organism: Desulfuromonadales bacterium (assembly GCA_030630015.1). GTDB lineage: Bacteria > Desulfobacterota > Desulfuromonadia > Desulfuromonadales > BM103 > JAQYVZ01. Next base: position 884 of record DAOVNV010000041.1, read on the forward strand.
ACGGGATGTTCCAGACCAGCTTCTCCCAGCGGATCCGGGCCAGGTCGGTGCAGGCTTCGCAGGGGATGTCTGCTTTGTTGAACGTGACGGTTAGATCCTTCAGCCGTTGCGTTATCCCATCCGTGAATTCAGCCAGGCGCACCGAACCCTGGTCGAGATGATGCACCGTGCCGGGTTCGCCGCGGTTGCAGCACAGAAAGGCTGTGCCGCCGATGATCTGGGCTGGATCAAAGGCTTCGGCCAGGAGATCCTCGCTGCCGAGGCCGTTCTGCAGGGTAACGATGACTGTGTCGGGGCCAACCAGAGGGCGGGTTAACGCAACAAGTTGCTCGTTGGCGTAGGCCTTCAGTCCGATTAGGACTAGATCGACCGGGCCGATTTCGGTACTGGTCCGGTATCCCCTGACGGTGGGCAAATGGAAGTCACCGTGCGGTGAGGTGACGGAGAGTCCCGATTGAGTGATTGCTTCGTAATCACGTCGCAGCAGGAAAGCGACCTGGTGCCCGCCCTTCTGCAACCGGGAGCCATAGTAGAGACCGAGGGCGCCCGATCCGACTACGCCGATGTTCATAAAGCCTCCCGTTTTCTAAAATGTCGCGTGCCCAGTGTGACCTTTGGCTTACCCCGCGAATTTATAAGGGCTTTCGTTGACCAAGTGAGTGTGTTGTGATAGTATCAGTCGTTCATGGGAGAGAATTCAATGTTTAAAATTGGTGATCGTGCTGTTTATCCGACGCAGGGCGTCGGGGTTGTCGAGTCGATTGAGGCTCGGGAATTCTCCGGACAGAAGCACAACTTCTACATCCTGCGCATCATCGACAACGACATGACCATCATGGTTCCGGTTGGCAATGCCTCCCATGTCGGCATGCGCAGCCTGATCAGCAAGGACAAGGTCGATTCAATATACAGTGTCCTTGGTGAAAAGCAAATCGGCAACCTGGCGATCGCTTCCTGGAGCCGTCGTCAACGCGAGTACAACGATAAGATCAAGACCGGGGACCCGAAAGAGGTTGCCGAAGTACTTCGTGAGCTTTACCTGATCAAGGAAGCCAAAGAATTGTCTTACGGTGAGAAGAAGGTTCTTGAACTCGCCCGCCGACTGCTGGTTCTTGAACTCGCGCTGGCCGAGGGTGTCACTGAAGCCAAGGTTGAAAAGCGCCTTGAAAATATGGTTGTTAACTGAGTCAAATAGATACCGATTACAGACCGGGTGCCCGTGTGGTACCTGGTTTTTTCGTTTGTGGCCCTGTCAGTGCCTTCATGACAGGGTTTTTTGATAAAAGATATTCTCAATTCCTGATAAATAGGGTAAAAGAAAGGGCGGTGCAGTGACCGTCCTTTTGCTGTCTTTCGATTATAAAATGCTTCAGGAGCCGCTGCGGTGGCCCGGGTGATCATGAACGTCCATGTTCTCGTTCCAGCGGCTGGTGTCGGACGACGCGTCGGTTCCAGTGTTAAAAAGCAGTACCTGATGTTGGGGGACCGGCCCCTGCTCGCTGCAACCTTGGATCGTCTTGCTGAACATCCTCGCATAACCGCCATCCATGTCATTGCTCCCGAATCGGAACAGGACTATTGTCAAAAAGAGGTGGTCGAACGATACGCCGTCAAGAAGATTGCAGGCGTTGTGGTTGGCGGGGCGGAACGGCAGGATTCGGTGCGCAACGGCCTGCTGGCCTGTGGTGCTAATGATGACGATATCGTTCTGATTCATGACGCGGTGCGGCCGTTTTTCCCGTTGGAACAGGTCGATGCACTGATAGACGAAGCCGCACAACATGGGGCCAGCCTGCTGGCCGTTCCGGCCCAGGATACGGTCAAGGAAGTTGTCGATGGCCGGGTCACCCAAACGGTGGATCGAAGTCGTTTGTGGTTGGCCCAGACGCCGCAGGCGTTCCGCTTTGGGCTGATTCACGAGGCGCATCAGCGTGCCCACCAGCAAGGCTACCAGGGGACGGATGATGCTTCGCTCGTAGAATGGTGCGGTTGGCCGGTTGTGGTCGTTCCGGGCAGTGCGTACAATTTAAAGGTTACCACGCCGGCCGACCTGGCCTTGGCCAGGGCGCTGCTGGCATCCGGTGAAATGGAGCTGACATGATGCGTATCGGACATGGTTTCGATGTTCACCGCCTGGTCCCGGAGCGGGACCTGGTGCTCGGTGGGGTCAACATCCCTTATGAACTGGGCCTGCTTGGTCATTCGGATGCCGATGTGCTGCTGCACGCGGTTTGCGATGCGGTGCTGGGGTCTCTCGGGCTTGGCGATATCGGGCGGTATTTCCCGGATACGGATCCGACCTACCGGGGCGTCGACAGCCTGATCCTTCTGGATCATGTGATCGGACTGGCAAAGAATAGAGAGTATGTGGTCGGCAATCTGGATGTGACAGTGGTTGCCCAACGTCCGAAGCTGGCACCCTATGTTGAGGAGATGGTGGCCAATCTGGCCCGGGCCTGCAAGGTGACGGCCGACCGCATCAACATCAAGGCGACGACCACGGAAGAACTTGGCTACACTGGACGGGGTGAGGGGATATCCGCCCACGCCGTTGTACTGATGATCAAGGCCTAGGAGAAAGAATTTTTTATGACAGAATCGACTGGGCAACTGGGCCCCAATTTTATCCGTAATATCATCGACGAGGAACTGGCCGCCAACAAGCATGATACGGTCGTGACCCGCTTCCCGCCTGAGCCGAATGGTTACCTGCATATCGGTCATGCCAAGTCGATCTGCCTGAATTTCGGGTTGGCCGCCCATTACGGCGGCCGCTGCCACCTGCGTTTTGACGATACCAACCCGATCAAGGAAGAGCAGGAGTATATCGACGCCATCAAGGCCGATCTGAGCTGGCTCGGTTTCGACTGGGGTCAGCATGAATACTATGCGTCTAATTATTTTGAAACCCTTTACGGTTATGCCGAACGCCTGGTCGAAAAGGGCCTGGCTTACGTCTGCGAGTTGACAGCCGAACAGATTCGCGAATATCGCGGCAACTTGATCGAGCCGGGCAGGCCCAGCCCTTACCGCGCACGGCCCGTGGAGGAGAATCTCGATTTGCTGCGCCGCATGCGCGCCGGTGAATTCCCGGACGGCAGCCACGTGCTGCGCGCCAAAATCGATATGGCGGCGCCGAACCTCAACCTGCGCGACCCGGTCCTGTACCGCATCCTGCATGCGTCACATCATCGTACCGGCAGCGACTGGTGCATCTACCCGATGTACGATTTTGCCCACGGTCAGTCCGATTCCATCGAGGGCATCACCCATTCGATCTGTACCCTTGAATTTGAAGACCATCGGCCGCTCTACGACTGGCTGTGCGAGGCAATCGGTATCTATCATCCACGTCAGATCGAGTTCGCCCGCCTTAACCTGACCTATACGGTGATGAGCAAGCGCCGTCTGCTCGAACTGGTCAACGAAAAGCATGTCAGCGGCTGGGACGATCCGCGCATGCCGACCCTGTCGGGGATGCGCCGGCGCGGCTTCACGCCCGGAGCGATACGGACCTTCTGCGATCGCATCGGTGTCGGCAAGAGCGACAGCGTGATTGACATGAGCGTTCTGGAGGATTGCGTGCGCGAAGAGCTGGATACCACGGCGCCCCGCGCCATGGGCGTGCTGCGGCCGCTCAAGGTGACGATCACCAACTACCCGGAGGACCAGGCCGAAGAATTCACCGTGCCCCGGCATCCGAAAAACCCTGACATGGGTCGCCGCACTATTCCGTTCAGTCGCGAAATCTACATCGAGCGTGATGACTTTATGGAGGAGCCGCCCAAGAAATTTTTCCGCCTCGGGCCGGGGCGCGAGGTCCGGCTGCGTTACGGTTACATCATCCGTTGCGACGAGGTGATCAAAGATCCAGTGAGCGGTGAGGTGATCGAACTGCGTTGCAGCTACGATCCGGAGACGGCTGGCGGCAAGCTGCCGGAAGGGCGCAAGAAGGTCAAGGGCATCATCCACTGGGTCTCCGCAGCTCACGGAATTCCGGTGGAGGTGCGGGTTTATGACCGGCTGTTCAATGTGGCGAATCCAGCCGGTGACAAGCAGTGCGATTACCGCGAACATCTCAACCCGGAATCGCTGGGGGTCCTGACTGACTGCCTGGTTGAGCCTGGGCTGGTGGGGGCGCAACCCGGCGAGGTCTTCCAGTTTGAACGGCTGGGTTACTTCTGCATCGATCGGGACGACACGGCGCACAAGCGGGTTTTCAACCGTGTGGTGACTCTGCGGGATACCTGGGCCAAGCTGTCTGCCAACAACCTGAATCGGTGAATTCACTGATCCAGGAATAAGTAACCATTTCGATTCCAAGGAGCACTGCCTGTCATGACTTTGCGTGTTTACAATACGTTGGCTGGAAAAAAACAGGAGTTTCAACCGCTGGTCCCCGGCAAAGTCGGCATGTACGTCTGCGGCGTCACCGTGTACGATTACTGCCATATCGGCCATGCTCGCGCCAACATCGTATTTGACATCATCTTCCGCTACCTGCAGTACAGCGGTTTCGACGTGACCTACGTGCGCAACTACACTGACGTCGATGACAAGATCATCAACCGGGCCAATGAGCGCGGCATCTCCAGCAAGGAACTGTCCGAAGAGTTCATCCAGGCCTTTGATGAGGATATGGCCGCACTCGGTCTGCACAAGCCGACCCATGAGCCAAAAGCCACTGAGTACATCAAGGAGATTGTTGCCATCGTCGAGACCCTGATAGGCAAGGGCATGGCCTACGAGGCCGATGGCGATGTCTACTACAGCATCGAGACCTTCCCGACCTACCTCAAGCTGTCCAAGCGCAACATGGAGGAGATGCAGGCCGGAGCACGCATCACTCCGGGGGAGCAGAAACGCAACCCGATGGATTTTGCCCTCTGGAAGGCGGCCAAGCCCGGCGAACCCTCCTGGGCATCCCCTTGGGGAGCGGGTCGCCCCGGCTGGCACATCGAGTGCTCGGCGATGAGTTCCTCCCTGCTCGGCGAAACCTTCGATATCCACGGCGGTGGCCGCGACCTGATCTTTCCGCACCACGAGAACGAGATCGCCCAGTCGGAAGGGGCGAGCGGCAAGCCGTTTGTTAACTACTGGCTGCACAATGGCTTCGTCAACGTCGACAAGGAGAAGATGAGCAAGTCGCTCGGCAACTTTTTCACCATCCGCGACATCCTGCAGAAATATGATGCCGAGGTGGTGCGTTTCTTCATCCTGACCGCCCATTACCGTTCGCCGATCGATTTCTCAGATCAGAATCTCAAGGATGTCCAAGCCGGCCTGACCCGTTTTTATGAGGCGCTGCAGGTGTCCGCCGAGGCTGTGTCCGGCGGTCCGGAAGGCGGCACCCCCTCCGGGGAAGGGGCACAGCTTGAAACCCAGTTCCGTGAGGCAATGGATGATGATTTCAACACGGCCCAGGCGATCGGCCACCTGTTTGAAGGGGCGCGTGCCATCAATCGTCTCTGCGGCGAGAAGAAGTTCCGCAAGAATGTGGGCAAGGTGGCAACCGTGCGCGACCTGCACCAGAAAATCCTTGAACTGGGTGACGTGCTCGGCCTGTTCAGTTCTGATCCGGCGACCTGGCTGCATCAACAGAACCTGCGCGGTCTCAAGGATCTCGAAATCTCTGAACAGGATATCAACGGATTGATTGAGGCAAGACTGCAGGCTCGCAAGGACAGGGACTTCGCCCAGGCCGACCAGATCCGTGACGATCTTGCAGCCAAAGGCATCGAGTTACTCGACTCGCCAACCGGGACCAGCTGGAAAATCAAACGAGATGAGATCTAAGTTCGACAGGCTCCTGGTATGGCCAAGTTTAAACTGGAAACAGCTTATACCCCGCGTGGGGATCAGCCTCAGGCGATCAAGGAACTGTCTGACGGCTTGAAGCGCGGCGATCGTCATCAGGTTCTGCTTGGCGTCACCGGCTCCGGCAAAACCTTCACGGTGGCGAACGTAGTTGAGCAGTTGCAGCGACCGACCCTGGTGCTGGCGCCCAACAAGACCCTGGCCGCCCAGCTGTATGGCGAATTCAAGGAGCTGTTTCCCGGCAACGCCGTCGAATACTTTGTCTCCTACTACGATTATTACCAGCCGGAAGCTTACGTCCCCACCACCGACACCTTCATAGAAAAAGACTCCTCGATCAACGAGGAGATCGACAAACTGCGCCATAGTGCCACTCGCAGCCTGCTGACCCGGCGCGACGTGCTGATCGTCGCTTCGGTGTCCTGCATCTACGGGCTTGGGTCACCGGAAGCCTACTATGGCATGCTGGTCCGGCTCGAACAGGGTCAGGAACTGGATCGCAACCGACTCCTGCGCAGCCTGATCGATATCCAGTACACTCGCAACGATATCGATTTTCATCGCGGCACCTTCCGGGTGCGCGGCGACACGGTGGAAGTCTTTCCTGCCTACGAAGAAGACCGCGCCCTGCGCATCGAGTTTTTCGGCGACGAGATCGATTCGATCAGCGAGATCGATCCGTTGCGTGGCCAGGTCATCGACCGCTTACCCTCCACCGCCATTTTCCCAGCCAGCCATTACGTGGCGACCCGACCGACCCTCGACCGCGCCATTCATGAGATCCAGGAGGAACTGCGCGAGCGCATCGAGACGTTTCGCAGCCAGAACAAACTGATCGAGGCGCAACGCATTGAACAGCGCACCCTGTTCGATATCGAGATGATGGAAGAAATGGGTTTTTGCCAGGGGATCGAAAACTATTCGCGCTATCTCGATCGGCGCAAACCGGGGCAGCCGCCGGCGACCCTGTTTGACTATTTCCCGGACGACGCCCTTACCTTTATCGATGAAAGCCACGTGACCGTGTCCCAGCTGGGCGGCATGTATCGCGGTGACCGCAGCCGCAAGCAAACCCTGGTCGAGTACGGTTTCCGGATGCCCTCGGCTCTCGACAACCGGCCCCTGACCTATGAGGAGTTCGCCGCCAAGAAGATTCAGACTGTCTATGTTTCAGCCACCCCGGCCGATTTCGAGCTGGGTCTCGCCGACGGCGTAGTGGTCGAGCAGATCGTCCGACCGACCGGCCTGATCGATCCAGCCATCGAAATCCGGTCGGCCCGGACCCAGGTCGATGATCTGCTGCATGAGATCCGCACCACGGTTGCGCAGAGCTACCGGGTGCTGGTGACCACTTTGACCAAGCGCATGGCCGAGGACCTGACCGGCTACCTTGCCGATGTCGGTGTCCGGGTGCGGTATCTGCACTCGGATATCGATACGATCGAGCGGATGCGCATCCTGCACGGTTTGCGGCAGGCTGATTTCGATGTGCTGGTCGGCATCAACCTGCTGCGCGAGGGGCTGGATCTCCCGGAGGTGGCCCTGGTGGCGATCCTGGATGCCGACAAGGAAGGTTTTTTGCGCAGCACCCGCTCCCTGATCCAGACCTGCGGGCGGGCGGCACGCAACGTCGACGGGCGGGTCCTGATGTACGCGGACAAGATAACCCGTTCGATGCAGGCCTGTCTCGACGAAACCAAGCGGCGCAGACAGGTGCAGGTGGCGTATAATCAGGAGCACGGCATCACTCCGGAAACGGTTCGTAAATCAATGCGCAACATTCTCGCTGATATTGCCGAACAGGATTATCCGCAGCTGCCGCTGGCAGCCGAGGAACTGGACGCCTACCGGACAGCCGGGGATATCAGGGTAGAAATTGACCGGGTTCATGAAGAGATGCTGCAGGCTGCAGCTGATCTGGATTTCGAACGGGCGGCGGAACTGCGCGACCGGATGCATGCCCTGGAGAAACAGGAACTGACTTTGCGAGGCTAAGGAGGCTGTCGGACTATCCGCATCCTCCACTATGACAGGCTCCTAGCTCGGCATCGGCCTTTTCTCGGACAGGTACAGCCAGCCCCGCACGATACGGTAGATCAGCCAGAGGCTCGCTGCAAATAGAACTCCCCAGCCAATCATGAAGATCACGGTTGCGATGCCCACAACTGTCCAGAGCAGGCTGAACCAGAAGGTGCGAATCTGCCAGCGGAAGTGGCTTTCCAACCAGGTTCCCTGAACGTCGTCGCGCCGGACGTAATTGATGATGACTCCGGCAAACAGCGCCAGGCCGCTGGTGATCAGGCTGAGAGCTTGCAGGGCGTAGACGATAGTCGTCAGACGGGTCAGGGACTGAACCTGGAGGTCTGCCCCGGGCTCTGTCCATCGTGTGTGTTCAGTATTGTTCACAACCGGGGCCTTTGTTATCAAGAGGATTGTCTCTTGCCGGAATCTAGCAGTTATTGCCGCTTCAGACAAGTGGGACACGAGGTGCCTGGATTGACCTGTTGGTTGCCTCCGATCCTTGTTTGGGGTATATAAGGACTCCCGTGTAAACCGATCTATTGGGTTGATGTCTCATGAGCTATAAAAACCTTGCCCAGGCAGTTGCTGACCTGGAACGTACCGGACAGCTGGTGCGCATAACGGACCAGGTCGATCCCTATCTCGAGGTGGGTGCCGTTCAGCGCCGCGTCTACGCTCATGGAGGACCGGCCCTGTTGTTTACGCAGGTCAAGGGTTCCGCTTTCCCCATGCTTGGCAACCTGTTCGGTACGATGGCCCGGGCACGCTACCTGTTCCGCGACAGCCTGCCGCGGATCGAACGGCTGGTGGCCTTGAAGGGAGACCCCGCTTCGGCGTTGCGGCAGATCCTGCCGACCATCGGCTTGAGCCGCAGCCTGCTGCACCTGCTCCCCAGGCGTGTCTCCTCAGGCCCCCTGCTGACCCATTCGACAGACCTTTCACAACTGCCGCAGCTGGTTTCCTGGCCGGATGACGGTGGCGCATTCATCACCCTGCCCCAGGTTTACAGTGAACATCCTGACCACTCGGGGTGGCGGCATTCCAATCTTGGGATGTACCGGGTGCAAATCTCTGGTGGAGAATATGCCGCCGACGCAGAAGCCGGCATGCACTACCAGATTCATCGCGGCATCGGCGTCCATCATGCCGCAGCGATCGCTGCCGGCAAGCCTTTGCCGGTCAATGTTTTCGTAGGTGGGCCACCCAGTTTGAACCTGGCGGCCGTTATGCCCCTTCCGGAAGGGATGCCGGAACTTGCTTTTGCCGGACTGCTGGGAGGGCATCGGTTGGCCATGGTGCCAACGCCTAATGGCTTGCTCGCTCCGGCAGAAGCCGATTTTTGCCTGGTCGGCAGCATCGACCCACAGCGCACCCTGCCCGAAGGTCCGTTTGGAGATCACCTGGGCTACTACAGTCTCGCACACCCGTTCCCGGTGATGCGAGTGGATAAGGTCTATCACCGGCCCGGAGCCATCTGGCCCTTTACGAGTGTCGGCAGACCGCCCCAGGAGGACACCACCTTCGGTGACCTGATCCACGCAATGACCGGGCCGCTGATCCCCGACCTCGTGCCGGGCGTGCGTTCCATCCAGGCAGTGGACGCAGCTGGAGTCCATCCCCTGCTGCTGGCTGTTGGCAGTGAGCGCTATGTGCCCTATGCTGAAGAGACCGCCCCACAGGAGCTGCTGACTCAGGCTAATGCCCTGCTCGGCCAGGGGCAACTTTCGCTGGCGAAATACCTGATGATCGTTTCCGGTGATGATCAACCCGGTCTGGATATCCATGATACGCAGGCGTTTCTGACGCATCTGCTGGAGCGGATCGACTGGGCACGTGATTTGCATTTTCAAACCGCCACCACCGCGGATACCCTTGACTATTCTGGGACCGGCCTTAACCAGGGCTCCAAGGTCGTGATGGCTGCTGCCGGTCCGGTCAAACGTTGCCTGTCTACCGAGATTCCAGGCGGACTGCGTCTGCCCGAAGGGTTTGATAAGCCGCACGTGGCTTTGCCGGGCATCCTGATGATCGAGGGTGGCCGCTGGTCGGGTTGCCGCGGTGAGATGGCAGAGGATCTGACCGCCTTCTGCCGGGATCTGCCGCAGACGGAAGCGTTGAACGGGTTCCCGTTAATCGTTGTGGTTGATGAAAGTGATTTTGCTGCGAGAACCCTGAATAATTTTCTGTGGGTGACCTTCACCCGCTCTGATCCGGCAAGCGATATCGGTGGGATTGATGCCTTCAGCCGGGCCAAGCACTGGGGCTGCCGCGGCAGCCTGGTGATTGACGCCCGGATCAAGACCCACCACGCCCCACCTTTAATTGATGACCCCGCAGTCGAGCGTCGGGTGGACGCCCTCGGGGCCCCGGGAGGACCATTGCATGGCATTATATAAACTTGAAAAACCGGACGTTTCCCCGTCGCAGGATGCTGCAGCAGACTTCAGCCTGCCGGCGGCGATCGGCAACACCCCACTGGTTGCCCTGAACCATATCAACCCGAATCCGGCGGTGCAACTGCTGGCCAAGCTCGAAGGCAACAACCCCGGCGGCTCAGTCAAGGACCGTACCGCCTGGTGGATGATCCGCCAGGCCGAACAGGACGGCAAGCTGACTCCCGATAAGGTGATTCTCGAACCGACTTCAGGCAACACCGGGATTGCGCTGGCCATGCTCGCCGCGGCGCGCGGCTATCGCATCAAGCTGGTCATGCCCGCCTGTGTCAGTATGGAGCGTCGGGCTATTCTCGAAGCCTACGGTGCCGAACTCGTGCTGACCCCCGCGGAGGAGGCGACCGATGGTGCAATCCGTCTGGCGCACCGGATCCTGGCCGAGTCGCCGGATGAGTACTTCATGCCGAACCAGTACGAGAACCTTGCCAACCCGCAGGTTCATTTTGAGACGACCGGTCCGGAAATTTTTCGTCAGACCAATGGTGCCGTGGATGTGTTCGTGGCCGGCATGGGGACCACGGGGACTCTGATGGGGGTCGGCCGCTACCTGCGGGCGCAGAAGCCTGCCGTACGGATCGTCGGCGTGGAGCCGGTTCTTGGCCACAAGGTCCAGGGTCTCAAAAATATGCAGGAAGCGATTGTTCCGGGTGTTTACCAGGAGCAGGAGTTGGATAGCAAGATCACCGTCGATGACGAAGAGGCCTTTGAAATGTCTCGCCGGCTGGCCTCCAGGGAGGGGATTTTTGCCGGCATGTCGAGCGGGGCTGCGGTTGCTGGCGCTTGCCGCATTGCGGCTGAGATGAAGAGCGGAACCATCGTGGTTCTGCTCCCCGATCGTGGCGATCGCTATTTGAGCACGACCCTGTTCCGGTCGATTTGCGCCAAGTGCCGGCCGTGATGCGAGGTGATTGAGTGCTCCCAGAATTGATCGAGCGTCGGGTCGAAGGCCAGCTGGATGAGTTTTGTGCCAGGCACAGCGGCCGTTTGGCTTGTCCTCAAGTCGATCTGCATTATGTCTGGGAAGGGGCTGTGGCCACTCTGCTGTTTCGGGACGGCTGCAACGCCCCACAGCCCGTGGCACGCTTCAGATACAGCACTGACCTGGGCCAGTGGGCTCTGTTCTCACCAGAATTGTCGGGAGGCTGGCGTCTTTGCCTGGAGGTTCCGCCCACGCTTAATTTCGAGCGACTCCTGTTCTACCTCAACGAAGACCCTCTAAACCTGTTCTGGCCATCTTCCTTTACCTGCTTTTCCTGATTGACCGTGCTGCTCCCCGGTATGCCATAAAAAACCGCAGCCTCTTAGACTGCGGTTTTTATGAACCCTCAGTTCATCGTCATTCGGCACGCAGGATTCTCAGAATTTCCGGGTCTTCCTCCTCTTCGGCCAGCAGGGTGTGGCAGGTATTGCAGTCACCCGAAATCACCTCGCCCTCCTCACTCTCATGCATGTCGTCATGACAACGGAAGCATCCGATATCAAAGTCTTCGCCATGCCCGATGTGGTTGACATAGGTGCCCCAGCCGACCTTCATCTTTGGAAACACATTTTCATTATAGGCCTGTTGCGTGCCTTGAATAGCGTGGGCAAGGAGCTCAGGGTTCTTCTCAAGCAGCGCAGGGTACCTGTTCCGGTACCAGGCCGTCAGCTCGGAGGAAATGGCGGCGGCTGCCTCTTCAGCAGAGGCATACTCAGCAGTCACAGCCGCGAGTGCCTGCTGTTTGATAAAGGGTAGGGTTCTCGGGATATCCCCCTCATTCAGCTTATGATCGATTGCAGTCTCAGCCGGCAGGTAGATGTGTGATGGCCGGTTATGACAGTCAATGCAGTCCATTTCCCTGGCCTCTGCCGCCGGATCTGTCCCGAGCAGTTCC